>NZ_JARWPM010000433.1 GCF_029869215.1 Nocardia carnea | reverse complement strand
CCCGGTCGCCGCGCAGCCCCAGATGCCGGATGGCCGAGGGCGCCCCGGTCCCGTCGAACCAGCGGCCGCCTGTGATGATCGTGTCGAAGCTCACATCCCCATTGCAACTGGTCACCTGACCGGAGTCAAGGGTCGGTGGTGCCGGGCGGGTGACCCCGCCCGGCATCGGTTCAGCCGGCCTCGACCTCGGAGCGGTCCTCGCTCCACAGTGTGTGGAATTTACCCGCGGCATCCACCCGCTCGTAGGTGTGCGCGCCGAAGAAATCGCGCTGGGCCTGGGTGAGCGCGGCCGGCAGCCGGTCGGCGCGCAGCGCGTCGTAGTACGACAGCGAGGACGCGAACGCCGGCACCGGGATACCCAGCAGCGTCGCCGTGGCGACCACCCGGCGCCAGCTGTCGATCGCGGTTTCGATCGCGCTGCGGAAATAGGGTGCCAGGATCAGGCTCGGCAGCGCCGGATCGTTCTCGTAGGCTTCCTTGATCCGGTTCAGGAAGCGCGCCCGGATGATGCAGCCGCCACGCCAGATGGTGGCCAGATCGCCCGGGGTGAGGTTCCAGCCGTATTCCGCGCTGCCCGCGGCGATCTGATCGAAACCCTGCGCGTAGGCGACGACCTTGGAGGCGTAGAGAGCCTGCCGGATATCCTCGGTGAACTGCGCGATATCGGTGGGTTTGGCGGCGAGTTCGCCCGAAGCCAGGTCCTTGGCCGCCGCGCGCTGCCCCCGCGACCCCGACAGCGCCCGGGCGAACACTGCCTCGGCGATCCCGGTCACCGGGACACCGAGATCGAGCGCCGATTTCACCGTCCAGCGGCCGGTGCCCTTCTGCTCGGCCGCGTCGACGATCACATCGACCAGGGGTTTGCCGGTTTTCGCGTCCACCTGGTTCAGCACCTCGGCGGTGATCTCCACCAGGTAGCTCTCCAGGTCACCGGAGTTCCACTGGGTGAAGATATCGGCGATCTGCTTCGGATCCAGGTCCAAGGCGGCGCGGAACAGGTGGTAGGCCTCGCCGATCAGCTGCATATCGGCGTATTCGATCCCGTTGTGCACCATTTTCACGAAATGGCCGGAACCGTCGGGCCCGATATGGGTGCAGCACGGGGTGCCGTCCACCTGTGCGGCGATCGATTCCAGCAACGGGCCGAGTGATTCGTAGGATTCGGCGGGCCCGCCGGGCATGATGGACGGCCCGTTGAGGGCACCCTCCTCACCCCCGGAGATACCGGCGCCGACGAAGTTGAGACCGCGCTCGCGCAGTGCCGCTTCCCGGCGGATGGTGTCGGTGTAGAGGGCGTTCCCGCCGTCGATGATGATATCGCCGGGCTCCATGGCGTCGGCCAGTTCGGAGATCACCGCGTCGGTGGCCTCCCCGGCCTTCACCATGATCAGGACCCGGCGCGGCTTCTCCAGCGCCGCCACGAACTCGGTGATGGTTTCGGTGCGGACGAAATCACCGTCGTCGCCGTGCGCGGCGAGCAGCGCGTCGGTTTTGCCGACGCTGCGATTGTGCAGGGCCACGGTGTAGCCGTGCTTGGCGAAGTTACGGGCGATATTGCTGCCCATCACCGCCAGGCCGGTGACCCCGATCTGGGCACGCGCTGTGGAGGACGCCATGAACCTGCTCTTTCCTTCGACGGTTCCAACAGTTCCGGCCGCCGGTACCGGGCATGTGAGCAGGTGCGGTGCGCTCACGAACCCGGGCGAGGCCTGTGTTCTTTTCTACCGGGTGGCCGCCCGGCCGTGTGCGCGGACCCGCCGATACCGGGTGCCACCGGCCCCGGACCGACCTGGTATCGCCGGGCGGTGGCATTCGACCCAGGGGACGTTTCACCCCGGCGGCGAAACGCCACCACCTGCGTGCCCGGGCGCACGGGTGCCGATCCGCACGGGGCGCGCTGGTATGAGGTCGGTTCGCGCACAACGGAAATGGCGTGCGCAGCGACGATGTGAAGGGGCGGCCCGAGCGGGTACAAGGGAGAAGTGCGGTACAAAATTCTGTCGGCGGTTTCGAGTGCGGCGTTGCTGGCCGCGATGGCACTGTTCACTCCCGCTCCCGCGGCCGCCGCGCCGGGGCCCCGGGTGGACGCCGAACGATCGCTCGGGGGCGGCGCGATCGAAATGAATGTTTTCTCCCCGGCGATGAACAAGGTGGTCACCAACCGGGTCATCCCGGCGGCCGGTGGCGGGCCGGCTCCCACGGTGTACCTGCTGACCGGTATCGGCGGCGGTACCGACGGGATCTCGTGGTGGGACGATACCGATGTACGCCGGTTCTTCGCGGACAAGAACGTGAACGTGGTGATGCCCGTCGGTGGCGCCTACACCATGTACACCGATTGGCAGCGCGACGATCCCGCGCTCGGCCGCGCGCGCTGGCAGACCTACCTCACCACCGAACTTCCGGCGGTGGTGGACGCGCGGTTCGCGACCACCGGGCGCAACGCGATCGCCGGAGTCTCCATGAGCGGTGGTTCGGCCCTGGACCTGGCGATCCAGGCACCCGGTCGCTATCAGGCGGTCGCGTCGTACAGCGGATGCCCCTGGTCGTCGGACGCCGCGGGGACCGCGATGATCAGCGCCCAGGTGATTCGCGGGGGTGCGAATCCGGGAAACATGTGGGGTGCGCCGGGTGCCGCGGGCTGGCAGGCCCACGATGCCTTCCTGCACGCGCCGCGGCTGGCCGGTAAGACGGTCTACGTCTCCGCCGCCTCCGGTATCCCGGGTGCTATCGATCGGGGCTGGGGCTTCCCGCCGGTCGAAGCCATCGCGAGCGCCTGCACCTCGGCATTCGCCGGCCGTCTCGCGCAACTGGGTATCGGTGCCGTCCACGTCGACCGCCCGGCGGGTGCGCATACCTGGGGCCAGTTCGAATACGACCTGCACGATTCCTGGCCGCATCTGGCCCGCGCGATCGGCGCCTGATCGCCCCGGCTCGGGCGCCGCGGACTCCGGCGTGTCCGGTGTGGATGGGCGATCATGGTGTGATGACGGAACTGCGGTGCACCTACTGCGCCGGAACGGAATTGGAACCGGGATTCCTGGAAGATCGCGGGGAAGGATCCGGGGGCTATGTGCGCTGGGTCGAGGGTGCGCTCGCACGGGGAATCTTCGGCGGGGCGAAACGGTTCGGCCGGCCGCGGCGCGCTGTCGACACCTACCGGTGTATCCGCTGTGGTCACCTCGATATGTTCGCCCGGCCCGAACGCGAGTGACCCCGCGCGCTGTTCCCGGTGGTCGCGCGCGCAGAACGATCCGGTGCGGGTAATGCCAGGGTGACCGCGGCGAGTACGAGCGCGATCACGGCGATCGCCGACAGCATGACGGTGCTGCCGCCGAGCGTATGGGACCGGAAGAAGGCGGTCGCCAGCAGTGCCAGACCGATACCGTTGCCGATCTGCTCGATCGTGGGCAGCAGGCCGGAGGCCTCCGCCATCTGCTCGTCGTCCAGCCCGGACAGCATGAGGGGCTGCAGCGGCACCGCGAAAACGCCGGCGCCGAAACCGCACAGGACAACCGGTGCGGCGCAGAGCAGCATATTCACCTCACCGCCGGTGATATTGATGTACACGACACCCGTCAGGACGCAGCCCGCGTACAGGACCAGCCCAGCGCCGAGCGCGCGCACACCCCAGCGTTTCACCAGCAACGGGGAGAGCAACGCGCCCGCTCCCGCACCGAGGGCGAACGGGGTCATGGCGATTCCGGTGCGCAACGCGGAGAACTCCAGCACATCCTGCAGCATGATGGAGATGGCGAAGACGAAAGCGGTGAACAGCCCGAAGAATCCGGTGATCAGAATGGACCCCACCGCGAACCCACGGTCGGCGAAAAGGTCCAGCCGCACCAGCGGCCCGGTATTGCGGCGCGTCGCCCGCTGTTCGTGGCGCAGGGTGAGCGCACCCAGCGCCGCCGCGACCACGACGAGCAGGCACGGCACCGGCCGCCAGCCGTGGAGATGGATCTCCGAGAGCGCGTAGAGCAGCAGGAACAGGGTCGCGGCGCAGAGTACGACGCCGGGGTAATCCATCGGGACCCGCTGTGGCGCCACGTCGAGCCGCAGGAACCGCCAGGCGATCGCGAAGGCCACGATCCCCAGCGGCAGGTTCATCAGGAAGATGCTGTGCCAGCCGAGCCCGGCGATATCGGCGGTCACCAGGGTGCCGCCCGTCATCGGGCCGAGCAGCCCCGCGAAACCCGAGGTCGCACCGTAGAGCGCGAATACATGGGTGTGCAGTTCCCGGGGGAACAGGATGGTGAGAATCGCGATGGTCTGTGCCGCCATACCCGCCCCGGCGATGCCCTGCACGACCCGTGCGACAACGAGTTCGGTGGCGCCGTCGGCGGTGCCGCACCACACCGACGCGGCGGTGAACGCGAACACCGCGATCAGGAACATGCGCCGCCGGCCGAGCCGGGCACCGAGCCGGGCGGCCGGTAGCAGGGTGCACGCGAAGGCCAGCGAATACCCGGACACGATGAGCAACTGCTGGGCCGAGCTCGCCTCCAGATCGGCGGTGATCTCGGGCAGCGCGGTATTGACGATCGTCACGTCGATCATCTGCATGAACACCGACAACAGGCAGCCGGCGAAGGCGACCCACGCGCCCGGGCCGGCACCGGCCCGGGCGGTGGCGAGCAAACCCGCGATCACGAGCGTCCCCCCAATGCCGCCGCGAATACCGGCCACGAGGCGTGCAGTTCTCGTTGCCAGTACCCCCACGAATGTGTGCCGTCGGGGCGCAGGGCCACGGTGGCGGGAATGCCCAGCTCCCGCAACCGCTCACCGAGTCGTGCCGTACATCCCGCGGCGACGGTCTCCAGGACGCCGCCGATCACGAGTTGATCGATCAGTTTGCCGGGGCTGTGCCGGATCCCGGGGCCGTCCATGGTGTCGAGCGGCCCGGGCGCGCCGGTCCCCGACGACACATACAGAGCGGTTCCGCGCAATGCCTCGGCGTGCAGAAACGGATCGTTGGCCGGCCACGCCGGATCCTGCGGCGGCCCCCACATATTGCGCGGATCGCCGCCGTTGCTGCGTACCACCAGTTCGACCACCGCCCGCCCCTGCGGATCGCTGGTACGCACGCAGCCGCTGTAGGAGCCGAGCGCGCGGTAGCGGCCCGGCGCGGCCAGCGCCAGCTGGAAAACCGATGCGGCGGCCATGGACACACCCGCGAGCGCGGCGGCGCCGGTGCCGCGGAAACGGGCGTCGATCAGCGGCGGCAGTTCCGCGGTGAGGAAGGTCGTCCAGCGCTGCCGGCCCAGGGCGGGGTCGTCGGCCCGCCAATCGGTGAAATAGCTTCCCGCGCCACCGATCGGATTGACGACGGTGACCTGCTCGGTCGCGAAGAACTCGGTGATATCGGTGCGGTCGAACCAGTTGCCGCCGTCGCCGCCCCCGGTGATCCCATTGAGCAGATACAGCACGGGCGCCGCCGCCGCCGGATCCGCGGCCGGCAGGACCCGCACCGGGATATCGCGATCCATCGCGGGGGAGTGCACCAGGAGTTCCACAGCGCGTCCCGCGAGTGTGCGCATGCCGATTACCCGGGCCCCCGTCGCGTCCGGGTGGGCCGGAGCGGGCGCTTGCGGACGTGGGACCGGTGTGGCCGTCGCGGGAGTGAGCACGGCGGGGGAGAGGGCGAGCGCGGCCACGAGGGCGAACAGGATCCGGTTCGTGCGGCGGGAGTGTCGCATTGCCGGAAGTTATTCCGGGCGACGGCGCGGCGCGCGGTGTTCGGCCGAACTCTGTGATGCGGGCCAGTGCGGGGTGGTTTTCCCTCCCACCGCTCCCAACCGCGTCCGGGGGGCCGCACGGACCGGTGTTCGCCGGGAGCCCGATATGGACAAGCGACTGGACAGGTGTCACCATCGGTTCGCGGCCGGGATACGGCTGCGCCGAGCGACGAGAGGATATGCGCATGGACACCCGTGCGGACCGGGGGCCGGGAAACGAGATCGGCGGTGGCCGTCGATGAGCACGATGCGTCCGTGTGAGCGGGTCGGAATCGAATTCGTCGATACCGCGCCGGTGCGGTGCAGCAACAGCGTGGATCTGGCGATCACCCCGGAACAACTGTTCGAGGTCCTGGCCGACGCCGAGTCCTGGCCCGAATGGGCGACCGTGATCACCAAGGTCACCTGGACCAGCCCCGAACCCCGGGGAGTCGGCACCACTCGCCTGGTCCATATGCGCGGTGGTTTGGCCGGCGACGAGGAATTCCTGGTGTGGGAGCCGAACACCCGGATGGCGTTCCGCTTCAACAGCTGCTCCACGAGCGCCGTATCGGCCTTCGCGGAGGATTACCGCGTGGTGGCGACCCCGGAGGGCTGCCGGCTCACCTGGACCCTCGCCCAGCGTCTCGCCGGCCCCGCCCGATTCACCGCTTTCCTGGCGGTGCCCTTCATGAATATCGCCTTCCGCCGGTTTCTGGCGAATCTGCGCCGTTACACCGACCGCCGGTTCGCGCCCACCGGCAGCTGACAGCCGGCCGGGGTGCCGCCACGCGCCACCCCGGTCAGCCCATCAGCAGCGAGCCGGCGAGCCAGGCCGCCAGTACCAGTGCCACGCCGATCAGTGCGCCCGGATACAGCGCCCGGCCGCTGCGCGCGGCGTTGACCGAGGTGGCCGCGCCCAGCAGGAATCCGAAAGAGCCGCCCAGCACGATGATCCAGTTACCGGTACTCGGATCGGTGCTGCAACCGGCCCGTCCCTCACACACGCCCATGGCCAGCAGGTACCACGGCGAGATGACCACCGAGACGATGGCCAGGGCGGCGAGCAGGAACCACAGCAGGGCCGTGATCACCAAATCGGTGTCGCGGGGTACGGGTAACGGCCCGCCGCGCCCGTATGCCTCGTCCGGGATGGGGGCGACGGGGTAGTCGGTGGTCATCTGGTTCGGGAACATATGCCTCGCGATCGCTCGAGCCGACAGGGCCGCTGGTTGTTATTGCAGAATCTTCCCTGTGCCGCAACTGATCCGGCACGCGCGCGACACTACACGGCGCACCGTCGCCGGGCGGCGGCAGCGGCGGGGTCGTGGCACCACCGGGTGGAACGGCGGTGATGTGCGGCGAAACCGAGACGTCGGTTCCGTGTCCGACCTGCTCTGCCGAGCGCTCGCCCGGGCCTGCCGCGCACGGTAATTCGCCCTGCCGAGCGGGTGCTGCCGAGCGCGCTGGCTGGGGAACGTCACTTGTCCGGTGGAGAATCCGTGGTGTCTGCCGGTTGGGCGGTGACCGTCTCCGGCTCGTCGTCCGCAGGCCGCCTCGTCGTCTCCGGGGCGTTTTCGGGCCGATTCGGTGGTGGAGTAGCGGCGGAATCGACCGGTTTGTCGGTGCTCGTCGCCACGTAATTCGCTGTGGTCGCCCGGGAGACACTGATCCGCCAGGGCAGCCACGCCGATTCTTCGGCCTGCCGGGGCATCGTCGCGACCGCCACCACCGCGCCACCCACAGCAATGATCACCGCGGCGATCGCGGCGGTGGTGATGGTGCCTGTCGCGACGTAGTCGACCTGGTTCAAACCCGCGACCGGTTTCGTACCGTCGTTGAACGCCCAGTTGACCCAGGAGCCGATCTGGCCGCCGAGATCCCAGCGCCGGATCGTCATGGTCTTGAGGCTTTTCTGCCGTGTGGTGAGGTACAGCAGATTCACCACCACCAGCACCGCGCTCAGTACCGAGGCGGCGGTGGCGATCCGCGCAAATCGTGGTGAACCGGTGACGATATGGACGGCCACGGCGGCGATCATGGCCGCAATGGCGCTACTGGCCGTCACCGCCCACGAACCGGTCAGATCGGCGGAGGGCGGTGGTCCCTGCGAAGACCATACGGCCAGGTACCTGGTGGTGGAATCGACCTGCCCGAACGGGGTGGCCGCGGCCATCCCGTCCGGGCCGTGCGCCACCATCCAGTGCTGGAACATCAGGATGAAGGTGACCACACCGCCGAGGGCGGCGAACACGTAACCCCATTTGCCGCTGAGCCGTGGCGCTGTGCGAATCTCCTCGGCACGGTCCCGGGCCCGCCGCGCGATCGCCGCCGCCGTCGCCCGCCGCCGGTTCCACCGCTGCGCGCTCTCCCGGCCCGCATCCGGATCAGCGGGAGCGCGGTGGTCGTGGTGGCGCCGTGATCGAGGGCGCCGAGATCGATCAGCTCGGCGCCCGCACCGAGTTCGGCCTTCATACACCGCTGGGAGTTCTCGAACGGGACACTGCGGTC
>NZ_JARWPM010000432.1 GCF_029869215.1 Nocardia carnea | reverse complement strand
AAGCTCTCCTTCGCGTGCACGGTGAACCGGGCCGTTTGCAGCTGGATCCGATCGTCACGGATGAGGAAGGTGTCGACACCGTCGGTGAGAACATGGCCCTGGGTGTCAGCGGTCCATTCCAGCAGGACGATATCGTCGTCGACGACGAGGTTGACGATCGTGACGGTGAATCCGGGGAACTGTTCGACGATTCCGGCGATGGTCTTCGCGAGCGAAGCCCGTCCGGCCACCACTCCATCGGTGGTCACGAATCGGGCGTCTTCGGCGTAGTCGGCGACCACGGCGTCGACATTGCCCGCGGCGAGGGCGGCCACGTGGTGGTCGATGATCTCCTCGGCGGTTCGGGTCATGAGAGTGCTCCTGTGGCTCCTGTGTCGCGGGTTCGGGGTTTCAGAGCTGTACACATATCGACTTCGTCTCGAGGTACAGGTCAATCGCCTCGGCGCCCTGCTCGCGTCCCCAGCCCGACTGCTTGTAGCCGCCGAACGGCAGGCCGGCGGAGTAGACGTTGTAGCAGTTGACCCACACTGTCCCGGCGCGGAGCATCTCGGCGGTCCGGTGGGCTCGGCTCACGTCGCGGGTCCATACCCCAGCGGCGAGTCCGTAGTGGGTGTCGTTCGCCAGGAGGCGAAGGTCGTCTGCGGTATCGAAGGGCTGCACGGTAACAACCGGGCCGAAGATCTCCCGCTGAACCACCTCCGACTCCTGGGCGACATCAACGAGCACAGTCGGCTCGAAGTAGAAGCCGCGCTCGCCGTGCCGACCGCCGCCGGCAAGTGCCCGGGCGCCGGTGCGAACCCCGCCTTCGACCATGCCCTGCACCCTGGCCAGCTGTTCGGCGGAGACCAGTGGTCCGATTTCGGTTTCCGGGTCGAGCGGGTCTCCGATCCGCAAGGCACCGGCCGCGCCGGCAAGGCCTTCGGCGACCTGGTCGAAGGCGTCTCGCTGGACATAGATCCGGGACCCCGCGCTACACACTTCACCCTTGTTGAAGAAGATGCCCGCTGCGGCCCCGGCGATTGCGGCATCCAGATCTGCATCGGCGAAGATGACGTGGGGTGATTTTCCGCCGAGCTCCAGCGAGACCTTCTTCAGGTTGCCGCCCGCGGCCCGCAGGATTTCCCGGCCTACCTCGGTCGACCCGGTGAACGCGATCTTGTCGACGCCGGGGTGCGCGGCGAGTGCTGCGCCGGCGGTATCGCCGTAGCCCGGCACGATGTTGACCACGCCCGGCGGAAAGCCCGCCCGGTCGAACAACTCGCCGAGCCGCAGCGCCGTGAGCGGGGTTTGTTCCGCGGGTTTGAGTACCACCGTGCAGCCGGCCGCAAGCGCGGGTGCGAGCTTCCAGGCGGCCATGTTCAGGGGAAAGTTCCACGGGATGATCGCGCCGACTACACCGACGGGTTCCTTGCGGGTGTAGGCGTGGTAGTGCGATCCGGGGGCGTACGGCACGGACAGCTCGGTCGTCTTGCCACCGATCTTGTCCGCCAACCCCGCCATATAGCGCAGCTGGCCGGCAGCCAACGGAATGTCCACGGCCAGCGCGGCTGCCTGGGGTTTGCCCTGGTCGAGCGATTCCAGCTGGGCGAACTCTTCGGCACAATCCTCGAGCAGGCCGGCGAGCCGCCAGATCAGCGTGCCGCGTGCGGCGGGCGTCAGCTGGGCCCACCGCCCGTCGAGAGCGCGACGGGCGGCGTCGACCGCGCGGTCGATCTCGGCACGGTCGGCCGCGGCAACGCGGGCCAGCGTTGTGCCGTCACTCGGGTCGACGGTGTCGATGGTGGCACCGTCGCGGGCGGTGACCCACTCGCCGTCGATCAGGAACGGACCGACCCGGGCCAGGAAGTCGCGGACGTCGGCGCGCAGCCGCTCGGATTTGGTGGACTGGAGAGTCGTCGCTGTCATGATCAAGCCTCCGCGTAGGTGATGAGCCCGCGGATGTTCTTTCCGGCGAGCATGTCCTGGTATCCCTGATTGATGTCGTCGAGCGAGTACGTCGTGGTGATCAGCTCGTCGAGTTTGAGCTCACCTTCCATATAGAGGTCGAGCAGGCGCGGGATGTCGATGCGGGGGTTGGACGAGCCGAACAACCCGCCCCGGATCTCCTTCTCGTAGCAGGTCAGCACGAACAGGTCGAGGTCGACGTTGAGCTGATCACCCGGAGCGACGGCGGTGACCACCAGCACGCCGCGTTTGCCGGCGAGTTTCAGCGCGGGTTCGACGAGGTCGCCCGTGGCGATGCTGGTGGTGAGGATGACCCGCTGCGCCATGGTCCCGTGGGTCAGCTCTTCCACCAGCGGCAGCGCCTCCTCGATACTCGCGGCGGTGTGCGTCGCGCCGAATTCCTTGGCCTTTTCGCGTTTGAACTCGACGGTGTCGACCGCCACAACCTGCTTGGCGCCGGCGTAGCGGGCACCTTGCACGGCGTTCATACCGATGCCGCCGCTACCGATGACGACCACGGTGTCTCCGGGTTCGGTGCCCGCCGTGTGGAACGCCGAACCCCAGCCCGTGGTGACCCCGCAGCCGACCAAGGCGGCCTTCTCCAGCGGCACATCGTCGCGGATCTTGACGACGTTGGCCTCGTTGACCACCACGTACGGCGCGAAGGTACCGAGCAGGCACATCGTGCCCACGCCCTGCCCACGCGCCTTGACCCGATGGGTGCCGTCGGACAGCGCGACTCCGCCGAACAGATGCGCGCCCAGATCGCACAGATGTGTCCTGCCGGACACACAGGACAAGCAACGCCCGCAGGACGGAATGAACGCGAGCACAACATGATCGCCCGGAGCGAGGCCCTTGACCTGCGAACCGACCTCCTCGACCACGCCCGCACCTTCGTGACCGCCGAGCATCGGGTCGAGGCCGACGTAGACGCCGGAGTCGATGTGGTCGTCGGAGTGGCACAAGCCCGACGCGGCCAGCCTGACCAGGACCTCGTCCGGCTGTGGCGGGTCCAGCTCGATGTCCTCGACCGACCAGCCCTTGCCCGCACCGGGATGCCAGCAGATTGCGCCGCGTGTCTTCATCGACTCTCCTCCGGGGATGTGTTCGCGGGTTTCACCGCTGGACCGCGGCGAACGCTGCGAGAAAGGTGACCGTGCAACGGGTCGCTGTGTGCTACGACACAGCAAAGCACGGCCCAGCACCGGAGCGCAAGCCGTCTTGTAACATTTGGTACAATGAAAATCTCAGGACTTGAGTCGATGAAATAGGAGAAATATCGAGCTACTACATGCGGTTTTGACTGCCGAGCACGAACTATTCACCTGCGCCGACAAACGCTAATGTATCGATCGGTACAACATGACAACACCTCCCTGGCTGAACGCTCGGCACGGCGCACGGGTCGTACCGCACGCACCACCGTCCGCTGCGGACGTGCCGCGGCGACGACTCGGTCGGCGACCTCGATCAGTGCCTCCACCTCGCTGACCGCAGACTGATCACTGCGAATCGTCCCCGCCGGCGCGGCCGTCGATGTTGCGGACCGACCCGACCCCGTACGAGTGAAAGCGAAGTAATGACCACGACCACCTTCGAGCTCAAGCAGGAGCAAGTCGTTCGTAAGGCAGCAGAGCTCTGGGCAAGCACGAGCTACCACGGCACCGGCATCACCGAACTCTGCGATGCGGTCGGGTTGGGGCGCGGAGCGCTGTACCGCTACATCGGCAGCAAGGAAGCACTGCTGTTCCATATCAGCAGAACGCAGGTGGACCGAATGAACCAACAGGCGGAGGAGCTGCTGCGCACCGACCTTCCTACCGAAGAACTACTGCGCGAGATGGCACGGGCGCTGGTGCGTAATATCGCGACACACCGCGCCGAGTGGGCGGTGTTCTTCCGCGAGTACACCTCACTCACCGGCAGTAATCGCGACCGAGTCGTCGCGGCCCGCGAACGATACGAGGGATATTGGCGTCAAGCCCTCGACCGGGGCGTCGCCGACGGCACCCTCGGACACGTGCCACGGCTGCTCGTCAAAGGCATCCTGGGCATGCTCAATTACACCTACCTGTGGTTCGAGCCGGACGGTCCGACCGGCCCCGACCAGCTCGCCGACGAATTCCTCGACGCATTGCTCGACGGAATCCTGCGGCGGCCCGCGACCTGACGGTCGCGACCGTCTTGCGGCGCACCTGCGCTCGAGTACCGCTGAATCTTAGGAACACCCCAATGACCGACCCTGTCGAAAATTCCACTACGAACCGTAGAGATCTGGTAACCAAAGGAGTGTTGCTCGGCGCCGGTGCCGTGGTCGGCTCGATGGCAACCGCCGCCCTGGCCGCGCCCACCGAGCCCGACCGCTACGCACGCGGTATGGCGGCCCTACGCGAAATTTCCGGTGAGCGTGGTCCCCAGGTGATCACGGCCCTCGAAGACATCGCGCCGGACCTGGGCCGGTACATCGTGGAATTCGCCTTCGGTGACATCTATGTCAGACCGGGGCTCGATGCTCCGCAGCGGCAGCTGGTCACCGTCGCCGCGCTGGCCGCGCAGGGCGATACCGCAGCACAATTGAATTTCCATATCGACGCGGCGCTGCGGGCCGGGGTGACTCCGGCCGAAATCGTCGAGGCGCTCATCCATCTGGTGCCGTTCACCGGATTCCCCCGGGCTCTCAATGCGGTGACCGTTGCCAGAAAGGTATTCACCGACGCCGGAACACCATTCACCCCACCGGTGCAGACCGATGACCGCGACCGCTACGACCGCGGAGCGAAGAAGCTGGTGGAAATCGACGGGCAGCACGGGCTCGACGTCATCGAATCGCTGCGCGACATCGCGCCCGACCTCGGGCACTACATTGTCGAATTCGCCTTCGGTGACGTGTACAACCGCCCGTGGCTCGACCCGCAGAAACGGCAGCTCGTCACTCTCGGCGCACTCACCGCATGCGGCGACACGGCACCTCAACTACGTGTTCATATCGGTGCGGCTCTCAATGTCGGACTTCACCGGTCCGAGGTGATCGAGGCACTTATCCACCTCGTCTCCTACGCGGGGTTCCCGCGAGTACTCAATGCGATAACAGTCGCCCGGGACGTCTTCGCGCAGCACCCATAGGGTCGTCGTGTCCGCGAGGGGTGCGGTCCGCGCGCCGATATTCGACGCTGCGGGCATGGTCGCCGGCGTCGGCGAAGTGTCACTCGCACGGCAGGCCGCTGCCTCGGCCACGTACGCAACTGGCCGCCTTCTTCGGCGCCGAGTCGATCGGACTTATCGAACTCGTCGAGCACCTCGCACCCGGGATCCGGGGCGGCGGGCGATCGCTGCAGCGATCGCCCGGCAGCACTTGCTGCCGGGCGTGCCCTCGTCACTGCGTGGATAGACTGCTCAGAGCATCGGCGAAAGCGAAGCCAGAGAGCAACTCCCGCGCAGCGACCATGTACTGGATTGTGGGTGTGCCTTCCTCGAGCCAGTTGAGCCGCGCGTCTCGATAGAGACGCTCTATGGGGTGCCTGCGCGTGTAGCCGATACCGCCGTGGATCAGCAGCGCCCGGTCGGTGACCCGGCCGACAGCTTCCAGCCCGAACTGCTTGCACATTGCGGATTCGGCCGGGATCCGTTTTCCGGCATCCCATTTGCCGGCCGCATCGATCAGCATGCCACGCAGCGCGTAGATGTCGATCGCCATCTCTGCCAGGTAACGTTGGATCGCTTGGCGCTCGCCGATCGGCTTCCCGAAGGTCACCCGGGTTCCGGCATGCGCGAGCGAGAGCTCGAGTGAACGTTCGGCCGTGCCGAGGGAACTGGCCGCGATGAACACGCGGCTGATCTCCAGTGCGCGCTCCAGGTGCTGCTGGCCGCTGCCTACCGCGCCCACCAGGGCACTGCCGGGTACCGGCACGTCGTCCAGGGTGAGGATGCCGTGCTCTCCGCCCTTACACCCCATCGTCTCGGGCAGCGGCCGGATACCGAATCCGGGTGCGTCTCGCTCGACCAGGAATGCCGAGACCTGCTCGGGATCCGTCTTCGCGAAGACCAGGAAGTGGGTGGCGATATCGGAGTTGGTGATCAACCATTTGCGTCCGCTGAGAACATAACCGGTTCCCTTGGCAGTCGCAGTGGTTCCCAGGTCGGCGCCGGTGCCGTGGTCCGGTTCGGTGAGCGCGAAGGCCAGCGATCTCGACCCGGTCGCCGCGCCGGGCAGGATCGCGGCGCACTGTTCCGGACTGCCGATCTCGGAGAGCGCGTGCGCGAAGGAGTTGTGGACGTGCACGATCACGCGCAGACCGCCTTGGATCTTGGCGAATTCGGCGATGATCGGCAGATACTGTCCGATCGAAAGCCCGCTGCCGCCGTACTCGCGAGGAACGAGCAGGCCGAAGGCCCCCGATTCGCGCAGTGCGGGTAGCACGATGTCGTAGGGGATGGCTTCCTCGTCTTCGATGCGCTGCTCGAGGGGGTCGAGCTCGTCCCAGATGGTTGCCCGGATCCGCTGGCACAATCGCCGGTAATCGTCCTCGGCCATGGGGGTATTCGTCATTCGAGAGCTCCTGTGCTCGTAGGGAATTCATGGACCGGCCGGCGGCCGAACGCTCAGAGCGACCAGCCCCCGTCGGCGGTGAGGACAGCGCCGGTGCAGTAACCCGCATCCTCGCTGAGGAAGACCGCCGCCCGCGCGACCTCCTCGACGGTGCCGAAGCGGCCGAGGGCGGCGCGCTCGACGATCGACCGCCGGGCGCGTTCGGAAACCGCCGCGGTCATATCGGTCTCGACAAAACCGGGCGCCAGCACGTTGACCCGGATACCGTTGCGGCCCACCTCTTTGGCCAGCGAGCGGGCGAATCCGGTCATCGCCGCCTTGGCGCTGGCATATGCGGTGTCACCCGCATGACCGATGATGCCGACCACAGAGGAAATCAGCACGATGCTGGGTTCCGGAGCGCGGCCGAGTACCGGTAGCGCCGCCCGCGTCAGGTCGGCGATGCCTTTGAGGTTGTCCTCGATGACCCGCCACCACAGCTGGGGGTCCATGGTGTCCAGTCGCCCTCCGTGCCATTGGCCGGCGTTGAGGATCAGCCCGTCGAGCCGGCCCCACCGCGCGAGCGCCGCGGCTACGGCCGCGTCCGCGGTGTGCGGGAGCGATGAGTCGTAATGCACCGGCTCGATGCGCTCGGGTGCGTCGGCGGCCAGCTTCTCGGCCGCTTCGCGATTGCTCCGGTAGCCGCAGGCGATATTGCGATGTCGCGCACTGAGGAGGTGGGTAATGCCCGCACCGATGCCGCGAGAGCCTCCGGTGACCAGCACCGTACGCGCGCCGTCCGCCTGCGGTAATGAGCTCGAGGTTGCCATATGACCATGGTACTGACTGGTACAACTTTTTCCTAGATGCCGTTGAATTGTCAAAGAAAGTGCTGGTGATATGCCATTTACTCCTTCCAAATAGAGGATGAAACGTAGGTACCGATTGGTACATTCCCTCTTGCGCGCCGAGGCGATACGTGCTTCTCTTGTGATGCGGCACACAGCGATCTGCCAGATGTGGGGGGGCAACGGAGGTCCGGCCTCGCGCCGCCTTGTCCACCCGCCCACATCCCGGTTGGGAGCCAACCAGTGACAACGACAACCTCCGAGGCAACGACCGAGCCACCGGTCGCGGGCACCACGGTCCGCCCCGCGAAGGTCGCCTTCGCCAGCTTCATCGGCACCGCCATCGAGTGGTACGACTTCTTCCTCTTCGGCACCGCAGCCGCACTCGTCTTCAACGAGCAGTTCTTTCCCTCGCTGAGCCCGGTGGCGGGAACACTGGCCGCCTTCGCCACCTTCGGCGTCGCCTTCGTCGCACGCCCGATCGGTGGCATAGTTTTCGGCCATTTCGGCGATCGGATCGGCAGGAAGAAGATGCTGGTCCTGTCATTGCTGATGATGGGACTCAGCACCGTCGCGATCGGACTGTTGCCCGGCTACGCACAGATCGGTGTCACCGCGCCGGTCCTGCTCGTATTCGCCAGACTGATCCAGGGCTTCGCGGTCGGTGGTGAATGGGGCGGAGCGGTACTCATGGCGGTCGAGCACGCGCCGGCGGGTCGGCGTGCCTTCTACGGCAGCTGGCCGCAGGCGGGTGTGCCGGCCGGACTGGTGCTCTCCTCTGCGGCCTTCCTCGCGGTGGGCGCCCTGCCCGATGATCAACTGATGTCCTGGGCCTGGCGGCTGCCGTTCTTGGCGAGCATCGTGCTGGTCGGACTCGGTCTCTATATTCGGATGCAGGTAATCGAGTCGCCGGATTTCCGTGCGGTCCGCGCGGCCCGCACAGTCTCCGCCTTTCCGCTGCTCGATGTCTTCCGTAAAGCGAAAATCTCGTTGGCTGTGGGGATCTGCGTACAAGCAGCAGCCAATATCCCGTTCTATCTGGTCACCGTGTTCGCCCTGTCCTACGGCCCGAAGGAACTGGGTATCTCCAGAGACGTCATCCTGCTGTGCCTGATCGCGGCATGCCTGATCGATATCGCCACCGTGCCGGTCGTTGCCTGGATCGCCGACCGGATCGGCGCACGGAACGTGCTGCTGATCGGTTCGGGGTACATGGCGGCCATTGCCTTCCCGTTCTTCTGGCTCTTCGGAACCGGATCCACCTGGGCGATTCTGCTGGCGATGATTCTGATCGTCACCTTCGGGCACGCACTCACCTATGCCGCCGTCGCCGGATATCTCAGCGAGCTCTTCCCCGCCCGGATGCGGTACACCGGCGCCTCGGTCGCCTATCAGGTGGGCGGCATGGTAACCAGCGGGCCCGCTCCCTTCATAGCGGCGGCGATCATGGCCGCCGGTGTCGGGCTGTGGGCGATCTCGACCTACATCGTCATTGCCTGTGCGGTCACGTTTCTCGCCTTGATCATCGTGCCGTTCATCTCGGAATCCCGGAGGAGTCGATGAAGAAGCCGGACGCTACCAACCACCACCCCGGGCTGTACACGGACAGAACACCGGACGACGTGTGGGCCGAGATAGAGGGCGGCCTGTCGCGCAATCCCTTGACCGGGCTCAATACCGCGCAGGAGGTATGCGGTCGGTATGCCTCCGAACCCGGACGGATCGCGCTGATCGTCCGGCATGCCGATGGGTCCAGCGAACGGTGGACCTATCGGGAGCTCTACCGGGCCGCGGTGAAGACCTCCTCGATGTTCGCCGCCGCGGGCCTGCGCGCCGGAGATCGGGTCGCGGGCCTGCTGTCCCGGCAGGTGGAAAGCTGGATCGTCGCACTCGCCGCCTGGCGCAGCGGGATGGTCTATGTGCCGATGTTCTCCGGCTTCGGCGTCGACGCGATCACCTATCGGCTGCGGACCTCGGAAGCTGCGCTGATCGTTGTCGACCACCGCTGGCGAGCCACCCTGCAGGCAGCAGTGTCCGGCCTGGACTCCGATATTGCGGTGGTGACGGTAACCGGCCCGAAAGGTACCGGTCTCCTGCCGGGAGACCGAAGCTTCTGGGCAGAATCCGAACGCAGTGAGGCGGATCGCCCGGAGGTGCCGACCGGCGCGAACGATCCGGCTACTCTCCTGTTCACCAGCGGCACCACCGGGGATCCGAAAGCGTGCGTCATGCCGCATTCGGCCTTGCTGGCGGTGCTTCCGTTCGCCCGCGCCTCGCTGGGACTCACAACGCGGGACCTGCTGTTCACCGCGGCCGACCCCGGCTGGGCCTACGGGCTGTATTCGACCGGCGCCGCACCCATGGCGTTGGGCGTGCCGCGGGTGATCTACAGCGGGAACTTCGATCCCCTCGCGTGGTGGCGGCTGGTGGAGGAGGAGGGCGTCACCTGCCTGGCGGCGGCACCGAGCGCCTATCGCAAGCTGCTGATCCCGCTGCATCGGGACGGCCCGACCACCGATCTGCGCACCGCCGCCGCGGCGGGCGAGCCGCTGGATTCCGCAACCGCCGCGGCGTGGGCCGAGGATTGTGGCCCGGCGATTCGAGATGGCTACGGGCTCAGCGAAGTCGGTATGGTGCTCGCCGATCTGGCGGGGGGTCCGCCACCGATTCCGGGCACGCTCGGCGGACCGGTACCGGGGTTTTCCGTATCGATAGTCGATCACCACGGCGAGCCGGTGGCCGCTGGGGAAAGCGGTCTGATCGCGATCGAGCGACCTCGCTACCAGCTGAGCATCGGGTACGAGAATCGGCCCGAAGCCTGGCGCGCGCGATGGATCGGCAACCTGTTCGTCACCGAGGATCGAGCTCGCCTGCGCCCCGACGGACGGTGGGAATTCCTCGGCCGCGACGACGACATGATCGTCACCTCGGGGTACAACGTCAGCCCGGTCGAGGTCGAACGCGTGCTCTGCGAACACCCCGGTGTCGCCGAGGCCGCCGCGATCAGCGCGGCGGGGCCGACCGGAACGATCGTGCGCGCGGTCATCGTCCGCACGGACAGCGACCTGCCCGTGCCCGAACTCGAACGGGCACTGCGCGCCGAGGTCACGCGCCGGGTAGGTGCCCACGCGAGCCCGCGGGCCTTCGACTTCGTCGAGACCCTGCCCCGCAACGAAGTGGGGAAATTACAACGCGCAGTGCTGCGAAAGGTCTGACCATGAGAATCGCAATCCATCGAGGCCCGCGTGCGATCTTCGCCGCGATCGTAGCCGTTTCGGTGGCTGCGTGCGGCGCCGATACGGAACCTACCGACGGCGCCGGCATCAGCACCGTGTCATTCGTGCACGATATCCCCGACGGGCACCCGCGCCTGCCGTATTTCGACAAGTTCGCGACCGAGGTCGGCGCCCGCTCGTCGGACGAGCTGGACGTCGTGATCAATCCCCAAGAGCAGGTACTCGCCGGTCGCGCGTCACTGGACGCGGTGCTGAACGGGGAGGCGAATATCGCGGCGGTGAATATGGCTCACCTCGAGGCCATCGAACCCACGGCCGGATTCATGAACTTGCCGTTCGGTCTCGATGACACGGCGATGTCGGACGAGACCACACGCGACGCCGTGGTGGCCACGCTGGCGGAGCAGGTCAGGCCCCACGGCGCCGAGGTGATCGGGGTGATGCGCGGCGCAGATCAGTTGCTGGCATTCCCGGGCGAGGACGTCCGCCGCCTGGAGGATATACGCGGCAAGCGGATTCGAGTCGCGGGCGGCGGACTGTACGAAGCGTTGATGCGCGGCCTCGACGCCGAACCCGTCCCGATCCCCATCCCGAGGCTAGCGCAGGAAATGGCCGCGGGCACTGTCGACGGTGTGTTCACGTCGCCCGGCGGCTGGTCGACGGAGATCCTCACGCACGCCCCGCACGCTGTGCAGGTACCCGGGTTGATGTTCATCACCTACGGCCTGGTGGCCAATGCCGACTGGCTCGCTGGATTGAGCGGGCAGGAGCGCGACGCGGTCACGTCGGCCGGTGCAGAGATGACAGGTAGCTGGGTGCAGATGCGCGACGACGACCGGAACGTGGTCGAACGGGTGGTGTCCGGTTATGCCGGCACATATTTCGTGGTGCCGGACGTCGAAGCACTGCGCTGGCGGCAACGGGTCTCCGGCATCTCGGAGCGCTTTCTGAACCAATACCCCGAACTCGGCATCCAATTACGGCAGGACGGGTTGTTCGTGCGATGAACAGGGCATCGAAGGGAACCGGAATGGGCGTGCCGGGACAGATACGGGACGCGGTCATCGTCGACGTCGTCCGCACTCCCAGCGGAAAAGGGAAGCCGGGAGGTGGGCTGGCAGCGGTGCATCCGGTGGATCTGCTCGCCACCGTACTGCGTGAGCTGGTACGCCGCACCGGAATCGATCCAGGGCTGGTAGACGACGTCATCGGCGGCTGTGTCACACAAGCCGGGGAGCAGGCGGCCAATATCACCCGGAACGCGGTATTGGCCGCGGGTTTCCCGGTCACGGTACCCGCGACCACCGTGGACCGCCAGTGCGGATCTAGCCAGCAGGCCGTGCATTTCGCGGCCCATACGATCGCTGCCGGCGGAGCCGATATCGTGATCGCCTGCGGCGTGGAGTCGATGAGCCACGCCCCACTGTGGTCGAATATCGGCGACGCCGACCGGTATGGAGTGGGCGTTTCCGCCCGGTTCCCGGGCTCCCTGGTGGCACAGGGTATCGCTGCCGAACTGGTGGCCGCCCGCTGGCAGCTGAATCGCCGGCACATGGACGAATACGCCGTCCGGTCCCACGAGCGGGCAGCGCAGGCCACCACCGCTGGTGTATTCGCGCCCGACCTTGTCACCGTGCCCGGCTGTGGCCTCGACGCCGACGAGACGATCCGGCCCCACACGACCCCGACCGGGCTCGCGACACTCACCCCGGCATTTCGTGACGACACAATGCTCGCCAGGTTCCCGGAGATCGCGTGGAGTGTGACAGCGGGAAACTCCTCACCGCTGACCGACGGCGCCAGTGCGGCCCTACTGATGTCCGCGCGGCAGGCGGAGGCGCTGGGGCTGCGCGCCCGGGCCCGCGTGCATGAGACAGCGGTGGTCGGTGACGATCCGACGCTGATGCTCATGGGTGTGGTGCCGGCGACCCGCAAAGCCGTCGCGCGAGCGCATCTTTCGCTCGACGATATCGATGTTTTCGAAGTGAACGAGGCCTTCGCAAGCGTTCCGCTGGCGTGGCAGCGCGAACTCGCCGTCGCCGACGATCGGCTCAATGTGCATGGCGGCGCCATCGCCTTGGGACATCCACTCGGAGCATCGGGTGTGCGGATCCTGGCCACGTTGATCGAAACACTGGAGCGGACCGGTGGCCGGTTCGGACTGCAAACGATGTGCGAGGCAGGAGGGATGGCCAACGCAACGATCGTGGAGCGGCTTTGACGGTGAAGTGGACGGGATTGTCCGCATGCCGGCGCACCTGGTCAGGGGCATTCGCCGGGAGCGGGCTCCCCGCGTAGCCGGGCGTCGAGCCAGGCGAAGGAACCGGGGAAGCCGGTGCCGAGGCCGGTGACGTGCTCGCCGGGGTCGCTGCGGAACACCGCGGTGACACCGCGCGCGCACTGCTGCCGGAAGAGTTCGCGGGCTCCTTCGATGGGGATCCACAGGTCGTGTGCCGCGTGGTAGATGTACAGCGGCGCCCCGGAGGTGTGCCCGCTCAGGTCCGTGCGCGTGAAGATCTGTTCGGCGACGTCGCTGCCGAGCGGATCCGCGATATTCGCGGTGACCTCGATCGGTATGCCGATCACCCCCATCGGGCCGGCGAGCTCCCCGCAGGCGTCCTTGAGCGGCGAGGTCGCCGCCCACTGCGCCAGGTGGTTCAGGTGCCCGAGGATCTCCGGGTGCTCCCGCGCCATCGCGAGCACCACGACCAGCAGAACCCCGGAGGCGAAATTGCCGTTGAACCGGTCGGCGATATCGCGGTTGTCGGTGACGAGGCCGCCCGTGCTCACCCCGACCACGGCATCGGACAGCTCCGGCGCGTAGTCGTCGAGCAGCATGGCCGTCGCATAGGAGGCGATACCGCCGCCGGAGTAACCACCCACCGCGAAGCGGCTGTCGCCGAATTCGGCATCGGGCAGCGACCGCACGGCGCGGATCCCGTCGAGGATGACCTGCCCGGCGACATTGGGTTCCGCGTAGGCCATCCAGGGGCCCTCGTGGTCGGGGATCAGAACCGCGTAGCCCCGGCTCAAAGCCGTGGCGGCGGTCGGCGGGAAGGCGTCGGTGGCGCTGCTGCCGCTGACGTTACCGCCGCTGAGCAGCCCGTGCGCCAGCACGTAACCGGGCGTGCAGCGCTTGCCCAAGGAGTTGATCGGCCGGGCATCCACCAGGACGGGCCGGGTACCGGGCCCCGGCCAGGCGGTGGGTGGGGTGACCAGGGTCGCCGTGCCGTAGGAGGGTTCGCCGTTCGCGGCGGTCGAACGGTATTTCAGCAGCCGTGCACGGCCGACGGGCGTCGCCAGCACCTCGGCCGCCGTGGCGGTCACCTCGCGCTGCTCGAGAATTTCACCGGGTATCGTCTCGTCCAGCCGCTCCGGCCAGGTATCGAAGATCGGATCGCCGGTCGGCGAGGATTGCACCGCACGCCACAGTGCCGCGAGATCCGGGGACATCTCGGTGTGCGGCGGTGCGGCGGCCGGCGGTACGGGCGGTGCGGGTATCACGTCGTCGATCTGTTGTTGCAGATCCGACGGTGCCCCGGGCACGGCGTGCACCTCGGCGGCAAAGGGTTGTCCGGCCAGAAGCAGACAACCGATCGTGCCCGTACTCAGCAGCATGCGTAGCAACCACCCGCGAGATAGCCGCGCATGTCGATCGTTCATTCCGGTTCCTTCAAGCGATCGGTGAACAGGTCCGGGGCAACAGGCAGGGTAACGAGCCGTGTCGACCGATGCCGTCTCATCGCCGAACGCCATGACGCACTGTGCGTTTCGAACAGCGTCGCCATTCTACTGATCTTGATCGAGCCGCAACGTGGCGAAAACCACAGTGCCTGAGCACGATTCACTGTGAAATCGCACCGATGTCGTGTTTCGATTTGCGAATCGCCGACAGCGGCTGCCAATACTCGGGAAACGTGGTGAACAGAGGGTGAGAGTGCGCGTGAAGCCGCTTCGAGTGATCATGGTTACTTTGCTTGCCGGTTGCGCGGCATTCGGCGCCCAGGTGCCCCGCGCGTACGCGGAGCCGACGGCCGGGCCGGACGTATCGAATCCGTCACCGTTGCAGGAATGGATCGACAACACGATCCCGGCTCCACCCCAATTCGCCGGTGACGAACCCGCCGAGGCGCTGTGGCGCGGAGTTCTGCCGTCGGCGGTCGGCGACCCGATCTTCGATTCCTGGCCCGCCGGCCTCGCGACGCTGACCCCGGGCCAGATCGTCGAGACACGGGATATCACCGCGACCGCCGCCCTGCGGATGGCCACCCCCATCGCCCGCGCGACATTGCTGAAATTCCGGTCCACCTCCGCCACGGGTGCGCCGTCCTTCGGAACAGCGACACTGATCGTGCCGGCGGCCGAATGGACCGGCTCGGGGCCCCGGCCGGTGGAAGTGAACGCGATGCCGATCAATTCGCTCGGCACCCACTGCACTCCGGGCTTCCAGCTGTCACACGACCTCTTGGACCGGCCGAACGGCGATTTCCCGGTTTTCCTGCCGTCGGTCTGGTTGGCGCTGAGCAAGGGCTACGCGGTGCTCATGCCGGACCACGAGGGCCCGCTGATGGCCTACGCGGAACCCAATGTCGCCGGGCACGTCATGCTCGATTCGATTCGCGCCGTACGCGCGTTCGCGCCCGCCGAATTCGGTGCCAGCCGATACGTTGCCGTCGGCTATTCCGGTGGCGCGATCGCCGCCTACGCCACGGCCATGCTTCTGGGCGAGTACGCGCCGGAGCTGGGGGATTCGCTGGTGGGCGCGGCGGCCGGCGGCCTGGTCACCGATAATTCGAACGTTGCCCACCAGTTCAACGGCAATATCTCCTCCGGGATCCTGTTGACGGTGGCGCTGGCTGTCTCGCGGGAACGCCCCGAGATCCTGCGGTACATGAACCACCTCGGGCAATGGGTGGCGTCCTCGCCGCTGCGCGATATCTGCGGCGATTCCTCGGGCCCGCTCGGGGTGGTCGGCATTCCGATCGATGTCGCCGCGAATACCGCGAACGCGCTCGACACCCCGTTCGCCGCGCGAACCTTCGAACAACTGGACCTCACCGACCGGACCTCGGCCGTGCCGCTGTTCATCTACCACGGCCTGCACGATCCGTGGATTCCACTCGCAGACGCCCAGCGGATGTATCGGCAGCAGTGCGACCGCGACGTTCCCGGTGTCTTCCGCGTGGTGGGCGGCGAGCATCTGCTCGGTTACGTCAGCGGCTATCCCGAGCTCAGCGGCTGGATCGACGCGCGGCTACGCGGCGAACCCGCGCCGAACGAATGCTGAGCCGCCGGCCGGATCGCGGCCTCCTATCGTGGACCCGTGATCAGAACCGCTGCCCTCGCCCATATTCGTGACCGCCGGCTGATCCAGACCCGGTCGACCGGTAAGACCGTGTTCTACATGGCCGGCGGGAAGATCGATACCGGCGAGACGGCCCTGCAGGCACTGCACCGGGAAGTCCGGGAGGAGCTGGGTGTCGGAGTCACCGGTGTCCGCCGGCTGGGTGTTTTCGAGGCCGAGGCATACGGGCACGCGGCCGGCACCCCGCTGCATATGACCTGTTTCCTGGGCGAGGTCACCGCCGAACCGGCTCCGGCGGGCGAAATCGCCGAGTTCCGGTACTTCACCGGCGGCGAGTATGCCGCCATGCCGGAGGTCGCCCCGGGTTCCCTGCTGGTTTTCGAGCACCTGCACCGGCTCGGCTTGATCGATTGGTGATCCGGCGGCTTCCTCGCTCATCGGAACCGCCCATGTTCCGGGGGCGGACGACCGGGGCGCCGCGGTCGGCCGTCCGCTAAGAAGAGCGTTCGGAATCGTCCGCGGCGCGGCTCGCGGATTCCCCGGCGCGGCGGACCGTGCCGGGATCGGTGCCCTCGTCGGCCTCCTGGTCCGGCTCCGGATGATCCGGTTCGAACGTTTCCGGCAGGTTCTTCAAATGTTTGTTCATCGAGCGGACCAGCAGGAACGTCCCGGCGAGCAGGATGAGGACCACCGCCAGGCCCAGCGGCGAGGCCTTACCGAACTCCGGTCCCGTCGGGGTGCCCGGGGTCTGCGCGAGCAGTCCGGAGGCGTAGACGGAGAGGTGCGTCATGATCATCAGCGGTGCTCATCGGTGATGCCGGCGAACAGGTCGGTTTCCGGGATATCGGTCCGGACCCGGGTGCGGGCCAGTTCGAACTCCTCGGTCGGCCACAGCCGCTGCTGCATTTCCAGCGGGATGGCGAAAAAGGCGCCGTTGGGGTCGACCTGCGTCGCGTGCGCACGCAGGGCGTCGTCGCGGCGCGGGAAGTACTTGCCGCATTCGACCTGAGTGGTGACCCGGGCCATGGTGTCGCCGCGTTCCACCGCGTACTTACGGGAGCGGTCCAGCCATTCCTGCAGCGGGAACGGTTCACCCATCCGGGCGAACTCCTCGGCGAAAACCTCCATGCGCCGGATCGTGAACCCGTGGTCGTAGTACAGCTTCAACGGCGTCCACGGTTCCCCGGCGTCGGGGAACTGCTCCGGGTCACCGGCGGCCTCGAACGCCGCCACCGAGACCTCGTGGCAGCGGATATGGTCGGGATGCGGGTAGCCACCCATCTCGTCGTAAGTGGTCATCACGTGCGGTTTGAACTCGCGCACGACCCGCACCAGCGCCTCGGTGGCCACCTCGAGCGGAACGAGCGCGAACGAATCCTCGGGCAGCGGCGGCAGCGGGTCACCCTCGGGCAGGCCGGAGTCGATGAATCCGAGCCAGGTCTGCCGCACTCCCAGCGCCGCGGCCGCGGCCGCCATTTCCTCGCGCCGGATCTCCTGCATACGCTCCAGCACCCCGGGGGTGTCCATGGCAGGGTTGAGAATGCTGCCGCGTTCCCCACCGGTCAGCGTGACGACGAGGACGTCATGGCCCTCGTCGGCATAGCGGGCGGTGGTCGCACCGCCTTTGCTGGATTCATCGTCGGGGTGGGCATGCACCGCCATGAGGCGAAGGCCACTCACTTCTCGTTCACCGTCGCTCTCGGTCGCGGGTGTTCGGACTTCATTACCTATAGTTCCATCCGGACCCATTCTGTTCCGACCTACCCCCTGGGAGCACCAGATCATGACCGAGCCCACGCCGGAACCCGGGCCTACCGTGGCGGCGGGGTCCGCCGGCGCGTCTTCCGGAGCGGCCGGCGCGGGTTCCGCAACCGACCGCCACGCCGACCGCTACGGCCGGGCAGCGCGGCCGCAGCGGTGGCGCCGGTGGGGCGCACTGCTCACCGGTGTGGTGGTGCTGGCCGGTATCGGCATCGCCTATCTGGGCTGGAAGAATTTCGGTCCGAAGGACATCGAATCCGAACAGCTCGGCTACACCGTCCTCGACGATTCCTCGGTCGAGCTGCGAATTCTGCTCACCCGCTCGGACCCTTCGGTGCCGGTGGTCTGCGTGGTCCGTGCCATGTCCCGCGATCTCGTCGAAGTGGGCCGCCGCGAGGTCCTGGTCCAGCCCTCGGGCACCGAGGAAACGGTCCGGCTGAGCACGATCATCGAAACCAGCGAGCGACCGTCCTCGGCCGCGATCTACACCTGCACCGACAGCGTCCCCGGGTATCTGCGTACCGGCTGACCGTGGCCGCCACCCGGCACCACCGCCATTAAACGGCTCCGACCTGCATCTTTGTGATTCATGCTAAAATGGCTTCACACACGGTTCCGGGGCACGGAGCCGTGTTTGCTGCATTGGCGGCCGACGCGGTCGATGCCGGGTAGTCGAAAGGGTCCGGCATCAGGCTGTCGGGGTGATTCGAACTTCCCGCAGATCGCGATAGCCGTCGGCTGAAGCATGCCTGCCCGCGGGTGGGTCGTGCGGCAGTGATCAGGAATCCCGGCCTGCCGGGGACAACTACTAGGGAGTGATCGAGATGACTGAGACCCAAGTGACCTGGCTGACCCCGGAGTCGCACGACAGGCTCAAGAGCGAACTCGACGCGCTCATCGCCAACCGTCCGGTCATCGCCGCCGAGATCAACGAGCGCCGCGAAGAAGGCGACCTCAAGGAGAACGGCGGCTACCACGCGGCGCGCGAGGAACAGGGCCAGCAGGAGGCCCGGATCCGGCAGCTGCAGGAACTGCTGAACAATGCCAAGGTCGGCGTGGCGCCCACCAAATCCGGGGTCGCGCTGCCGGGGTCGGTCGTGAAGGTCTACTACGACGGTGACGAAGACGATACCGAGACCTTCCTCATCGCGACCCGCGAAGAAGGTCTGGGCAATCCCGATCTCGAGACCTACTCCCCCAGCTCCCCGCTGGGCGGCGCACTGATCGACGCGAAGGTCGGCGAGACCCGCGAGTACACCCTGCCCAACGGCAACACCATGAAGGTGACGCTGGTCAGCGCCGAGCCCTACCACAGCTGATGTGCCGGCCCCGGCGCAGCGCGCCGGGGAGCCGGACGAAGACACGAGCCGGGGCGGTTACCGTAAAGGGTGGAGGGCGCCGGGGGATGACACGGGGGGCGGGAGGGGGGCGGCGGGGGGGGGGGCGCGGGGGGGGTTTAATACCACCTCCGTCACCCGCGGGCCCCCCGCCCGGGGGGGGTGCGCGTCCCCGGGGTATTCCCCCGCGGGCTGTTCCCCCCCCCCGTTTAGCGCCCCGCTCGTGTCTTCGTCC
>NZ_JARWPM010000431.1 GCF_029869215.1 Nocardia carnea | reverse complement strand
ACACCCCGTGGTGGGGCCCCCCGCCACGGGGGTTCGGGTTACACCCCGCCCCCACCCGCCTGTGACACCTCCCGTGCCGCCCACTGCCCGGCCCCCGGGGGGCCCCACGGCCCGGGGGCGCCCCGCCACGGGGCCGGTCGTTTACGTGCGGCACGGCGGACTCGGCGCGGTCGGCAGACGCGCGGATTCCTCGGCGCTTCGGGAGCGCCCTGCGGTGCGCGGGGCCGAACCGGTCGGGCGAAAAGCCCGCCTCGGGACCCGTCGGTATGGATCGGAGGATCCCCTCGGTCCTCGTGCTAGGTTCCGCGCAACCCGTCCAGGAGGGTCGTGAGGATCGGGGTGCGGCGGGTGTCGGCGCGCAGGACCGCGGAGACCGGGATGCGCAGGCGCTGGTCGGCCAGGGCGAGGGTGGCGATACCCTCGGTCGAGCTGTTGGCGTAGAGCGCGGTCCAGGCGTCGGGGTGGTTGATCAGTTCCATGGTGGCCGTGTGGTCGGGGGGAATCGGCGGGCCGTAGGTGGGGCCGACGGGCAGGTCGGCGAAGGCGGCGCGGATGACATTGTGGATGAGGACCTGCTCGGATTCCGGGGGGAGCAGTAGCGGATAGGCGCTGAGTTCGGAGAGGGTGACATCGGTGCGGCCGGCCAGCGGGTGCGCGGGGGCGGTGGCGAGGGTGAGATCCTCCACCCACAGTTGTTCCACGATCAGGCCAGCCTGTTGCACACTGCCGCGGATCAGCGCCAGATCGCAGTCGCCGTCGGCCACCGCGGCCACCCGCTGGCGGAAGGGTTTGATGACGAATTCGATCTCCGCGCCCGGATGGGCCTCGCGGGCGCCGGCGATCGCCGACAGCGATCTCGTGGCAAAGGACATATTCGCCGTGAGCCGCACCCGTGGGCCGGTGGTGCGGATCGACGCCCGGATCGCCGATTCGAGCCCTAGCATTTGCTTCGCTAGCGGTAGTAACCTTGTGCTCGCGTCGGTGGGGACGACCGATCGGGTCGAGCGTTCGAAGAGCTGGACGCCGAGGTCGTGCTCGAGCCGGGCGATCTGATGACTGATCGCCGATTGCGAGATGAAACAGCGGGCCGCGGCCCGGCTGAAACTGAGCTCCTCGCACACCGCGACGAAGTACGTGAGCTGCCGAAGTTCCATCTCCACCTTCATTCATGACGAGATCAGATAAGAGTCATCTCAATTATGCGCCCTGAACCCTGAAATATCTTGGTTCTGGATGACGGTTCCTCATGAGTGAAGGAGGTTGTCATGCAGAACGTCACGGAGATCGGCGCCGGCGTCGAGTACGCGGATGTCGTGATCATCGGATCGGGTTTCGGTGGGCTCGCCGCCGCCAAGCAGCTGGCGAAGGCGGGTGTCGATTATGTCCTGATCTCGAGCACGCCGGAACACCTGTTCCAGCCGCTGCTGTACCAGGTCGCCACCGGGGTGTTGGCGTCCGATGAGATCGCACCCCCCATCGCGAACATCCTGCGCCGGCACAAGGAGGCGGATGTGCGGCTGGGCAAGGTCACGGCCATCGAGCCCGATGCCGCGATCCTCACCTACGAAACCCCAGAGGGAAGCCGGCGCATCCGCTACGGTTCGCTGATCGCGGCGACGGGCGCCAGCCAGTCGTATTTCGGGCGTGACGACTTCGCCGACAAAACCTATTCACTGAAGACCATCGACGACGCGAAGTTGCTGCGCGCCCAGATCCAGCGGGTGTTCGCCGAAGCGGCCGACGCGGATCCGGAAACCCGTAAGCGGTTGCTGTCGTTCGTGGTGGTCGGTGCCGGCGCCACGGGTGTGGAGGTCGCCGGGCAGCTGAAGGAACTCGCCAAGCGCTACTACCACGAGGATGTCTCGGTCACCTTGGTGGAAGGCGCGGGTGCGGTGCTGCCGCCGTTCGGCGGCGGACTCTCGGAATACGCGAAGAAATCGCTCACCCGCAGCGGCGTGGAAGTATTGCTCGGCACCTTCGTGACCGATATCGAGGACGGGCGGGTCACGGTCAAGGACAAAGAGGGCACCCAGCGGCAGATCGAAGCCGAGACCATCGTGTGGTCGGCGGGTGTGCAGGCGGGCGGGTTCGCGAAACTGCTCGCCGAAGCCACCGGCTGCGAAACCGACCGCGCCGGCCGCTTGCTGATCAACCCCGACCTGACCGTCGGCGGCTACGCCGATATCTACGCGATCGGCGATATGACCTCGCTCAACGGCTATCCCGGCCAGTCGCCGGTCGCCATGCAGGAGGGCCGCCACGCCGCCGATATCATCAGCCGCGACAAACACCCCGGCACGCCGTTCGTGTACTGGGACAAGGGCAGCATGGCGGTGATCAGCCGGTTCAGCGCCGTCACCAAACTCAACGAACGCATCACCTTCCGCGGCCCGATCGCGTGGTTCATCTGGCTGGCGGTACACCTGTTCTATCTGGTCGGCTTCCGCAACCGGTTCGCGGCGGTGCTGTCGTGGCTGGTGTCGTTCATCGGAACCGGCCGGCCCGGGTTCGACGAAGTCGACGGGCAGTGGCGCGCCCGGGTCGCGGAACCGGAACGCTTTGTCGCATAGTGCTCGGAGCTGGTCCGGCCTGATCCACACCACCCGCCGTGCCGCGCGGCGGGTGGCCTTTCCGCTCCGTAGGGACCGGTGGTAGCGCGGAATCGGTCGGCCGGGTAATTATCAACGGGTTCGGTGATCCGTACGGTTCCCGGTGCGATGCGTCCACTACCGGCCCAGTGGGCGAACTTCGGGGAACCTGCTGGTAAACGCCTGGTGTGATCTACATCTCGTTAACCGAACCGGCATACCGGCGACACTTCACGGACGCTCCGGCGCAGTCTCGGACTGGCCTCCTTAGCCTTATGGCTATTACGTCCGTGCTGACAGCGCCGGCTCGACCGGCCGGCAGCGAGGATCACCGGTCCCGATACGCACTGATCGTCTCCTCCGATACCGACCATCGCATCGCGGCGCAGCGACTGCGGTACAACGTTTTCGCCAGCGAACCCGGTTTCCAGATTCCCGACGACGGTACGGGGCTGGACGCGGACCGATTCGACGACCATTGCGACCATATGCTGGTCCGCGACGAGGTCACCGGTGAATTCGTCGGTTGCTACCGGATGCTGCCGCCGGACAAGGTCGCGGCGGCCGGCGGTTACTACACGGCCACCGAGTTCGACCTGACGGCGCTGGATCCGGCCGGTATGCGGATCGTCGAGATGGGCCGGGCCTGTGTGGTGCCCGAACACCGCAACGGGTCGGTCCTCACCCTCATGTGGGCCGGGATCCTGCACTACATCCAGCTCACCGGCTACGACTGGGTGATGGGCTGCGCGTCGGTGCCCATGCGCAACCGGCCGGAGGATCCGGCCGGGGTGAATGTACGCGGAGTGCGCGACCTGCTGTTGAGCAAGCATGCGTGCGCACCGGAGAAGCGGGTGCGGCCCTACCGCCCGGTGGTGGTGGACGGAGTGGCGCTCGACGATCTGCCCGCGCCCGCCCGCCCGAAACTGCCGCCGCTGCTCAACGGATACCTGCGGCTCGGCGCCGAGATCTGCGGGGAACCCGCGCACGACCCGGATTTCGCGGTGGCAGATTTCGTGGTGCTGCTGGGGCTCGACACGATCAACACCCGCTATCTGGACCGGTTGCGCGGCGCGGCCGCGAATTTCGACGGTGGGCGGTGAACCGATGCCGGGTAAGGCACTGGAAGAGCAGTCCACCGAAGTAGCGTTACCGCAGCATTCGTGGATGCCCGCAAGCCCGTGCGGGCCCGGCTGTGTGCAGCACAGCGCCGAGGTCGGTGTGCTGCGTGCCGGGCTGCGGGCCGTGAGTGCGCTGTCGATACTGGCCGCTTATCCGTTCGTGCATATCGTCACGCCGCCGTCGCGGCGGTCGGTGGTGCAGCGGAGGTTCGCGGGAATGTTGTTGCGCAGCTGCGGTATCCGCCTGCGAGTCGTGGATCGCCGCGGCGGTGCGGGGCGTTCGCTGTTCGCGCCGTCCGGTACCGGTGTCCTGGTGGCCTGCGGGCATATCGGCTGGGCCGACATCATCGTACTGGCGTCGGTACAACCGCTGGCGTTCGTGGCGCGTGCGGATCTGATCGAGTGGCCGTTGCTCGGGCGGCTGGCCCGGATCATGCGGGTCATCCCGATCGAGCGGGAGCGGCTGCGGCAGCTACCGGATGTGGTGGAGCAGGTGGGGCAGCGGCTGGTCGCCGGTGAGCGGATCGGATTCTTCCCCGAGGGCACCACCTGGTGCGGCCGGGCCTACGGGAAGCTGCGGCCCGCGCTGTTCCAGGCCGCCGTGGACACCGGGACCCCGGTGCAGCCGGTACGGCTGCGCTATCTGGACCGGCACGGTCATCGATCGACCGTCCCGGGGTTCGTGGGCGACGATACGTTGCTCGGTTCGGTGACCCGGGTGCTGCGGGCGCGAGGTCTCACCGCCGAGGTCGTACTGGCGCCCGTCGAGCAGCCGGGGGACGACCGGAAGGATCTGGCGCGGCGGTGCGAGCTGGCGGTGCGGGCGGAAGAACTTTCCGATGCCGCGCACGCGGTGCTCGCCGCGGCCGATCGGCAGTTGACGAAGGCGGTGGCCACACCGGCCGCCTGATCGAACGCGGGGCTTCGGCCGGGTCCGGAAACGGGCCCGGCCGTTCCTGCGCTTCTGATGGGTCGCTCATGTATGTACCGCTGTATAACGGTAACGTGGTGCGATTGGATCAGAAGGCGCTCCCGGTGCCGGGAAGGCCCGGCAGTCCGATCGCCGGCAACAGCAGATGCGGCAGCGCCGGCAGCTGTACCTGCGGTATCGGCAGGACCGCGGGCGGTGCCGGCGGGATGTAGGGGTTGGGCACGTTCCAGGTCTGGTTCGGGGTGCTGCCGCCGTGGTTCTCCCGATCCCAGTCGACCGGCGCGTCGTAGTCGCTACCCCGGTTGCCGCCGTATCCCGGATGCGAATCATGGTTCGCGTAGCCGTTGCCGCCGGTGTTGAACTCGTCGTTCCAGCCGTCGTAATTGTGCTGGTTGTGGTCGCGATAGCCGTAGTTGCCGTTGTCGTCCCAGCCGTAGTCGTTGTCGCCGACGCCGTAATCGCCGGAGTCGTTGTCACCGAAATTGTTGTCGCCGAAGCCGTGGCTGTCGTCGTTGCCGAAGCCGCTCGAATCGTCGGAATCGCTGATCGTGGTCGCGGTGACCGGGTCGGCCAGGGCGGTGCCGGCGGTGACGGCGACCGGCGCGAGGGCGATGACCGCGAGGGCCGCGATGCGGGCGGCGATACGGCGGGTGCGCTGTGCGGGGGTTCGGTTCATCGTGGAGTCCTCACTCGTCACGCCCCGGTGGAGCTGCGGGGCGGAGCACCCTGTGGGCGCTTTATCGATACATCATCTACCGTACCGCTGACTAACGGTACGATCAATAGGTAATTCTGTGTTGGCCGTTTCCGGTTACAGCGGCCCGGCGTTACCGGACACCGGCGTGGTGTTCCGGCACGTGGGTGGCTCCCGGAGCCGCGAGTCGGGTGGGCCGTTGTGGGCTGTCGCCGGGAAACCCGGCTACGGTGGTTCCCAGTGGGCGCGCACAGCCCGCTTCGCTCCCGAGATCAGCAGAGACGTCAACCGAGCAGGTCCGCCGGCGTGGGCGGTGGCCGTTCGGCAGCGATATCGACAAGGCCGCCGGTGGCCGGTGCCGGTGGTGATTCAGGACGGTTCCGGCTCCGGCGAACCGATCGACTACCCAGGATTGCGGGGCAGTGAAGTATGGCGATAGGCCAGGTGGCGGTGTACGCGCATTTGAGCGCCACTGAAATCGAGGCGCTCGGTAGCGAACTCGACGAGATCCGGCGCGAGATCGTGGACGCTCTCGGCGCCCGCGACGCGCGGTATATCCGGCGCACCATCGCCGCCCAGCGGGCCCTGGACGCGGTCTCCCGGCTGCTGATCGGCTACAGCCGGCGGCGGACCGGCCGGCTCGCGGGTACCGGCGGCCTGGCACTGGCGAAGATCATCGAGAACATGGAGATCGGCCACAATGTGAGCCACGGCCAGTGGGACTGGATGAACGATCCGGAAATCCACTCCACCACGTGGGAGTGGGATATGGCCGGTCTCTCCGCGCAGTGGCGGCACGCCCACAACTACCGGCACCACCTCTACACCAACGTGCTGGGGCTCGACGACGATATCGGGTTCGGCGTCATGCGGGTGACCCGTGACGAGCGCTGGCGGCCCGGGCATCTGCTGCAACCCCTGCGGAACGTCCTGCTGGCGGCCACTTTCGAATGGGGAATCGCGTCGCAGGGCTGGTATCTGGAACGCAAGTTCGGGCGCACGCCGGCAGGTGGCGGCGGCCGCGGGCTGGCGGCGAAGATCGCCCGGCAGGTAGGTAAGGACTACGTGGTCTTCCCCGCGTTGAGCGGCCGCCGGTGGCGCCGCACACTGGCTGCGAACGCCGTCGCCAACCTGATCCGCAACCTGTGGGCGTATCTGGTGATCTCCTGCGGTCATTTCCCCGACGGCGCGGAGAAGTTCGAACCCGGTGCGGTACACGACGAGACGCGCGCGCAATGGTATCTACGGCAGATGCTCGGCACCGCGAATTTCGCGGCCGGACCGGTACTCGCCTTTCTCAGCGGGCATCTGTCCCACCAGATCGAACACCACCTGTTCCCGGATCTGCCGAGCAACCGCTATCCGCAGATCGCGGTGCGCGTGCGGGAAGTCTGCGAAAAATACGATCTGCCGTATACGACGGGGCCGCTCCCGCGGCAGGCCCTGCTCAGTCTGCGCACGATCCACAAACTCGCGCTACCGGATAGCCTGCTGACCGCGACCGCCGATGATGCGCCCGAAACGGCCTCCGAACGCAGATTCGCGGTAGGGGGCCGCGGCGGCGAAACATCACCGGTGGGCGGCCTGCGCACCGCGTTGCGGCGGGGAAAGACGACGGCCCCGGGCGGTAGCGCGTAGGGTGGAGAGGGCCCTGTCCCCGCGCACCCCCGTGCCGCGGGCCCTGGACCATCGGGTTGACGCGCAATCCGGTCCCCCCGGGCCGAGTCAGGAGTATCGATCACAGCACCGGATCCGATCGGGACCCGGGCGCTGCCCATGACGACCGAGCGGGATGCCGGGATGCGCGGCACAACCGGCATCCGGCTCCACAGGCGGATAGGGCCGGGCAGCGTACCGGCCGGATATCCGAGGCCCGCGCCGCCCGCCGCGACCACGCCGTGCGCCCTTCGCGACACCATCTACGACCGGAGTTTTTTATGCACGAGAACAATCTGTTCAGTCACGTCCCCGCAGAACCCGAGGTCTATCCGACCCCGGCCATCGCGGACCAGCCGGTGTTCTCCAACGCCGCCGGCGAGCACCGCGCCGCCGGCGAGACGGTAGCCGACGAGGGCGCCGAGCGGCCCTGACGGCACCGGCGAGCCGTCGACCGGCACGAGCATCGAGCGCGGGTGGGTGGTGATCCGCTCCCCGCGGCCGGGTCAGAAGATTCGCAGATTCCCGATATAGATCCTGCCGCCGATCGCGACCGGTATGTACTCGCTGGTGATCTCCCATACCTGATCGGTGGCGTCCCACACCTCCAGTGAGTGGCCCGCACCGGTGGATTCGGTGGCCACGGCGATCCGGGCGCCGTCGGTGCCGAGCGGCGCACCCCGCGGTATGTAGCCGGGGATCACGGCTTCACCGGTGTAGGCGTCGATCACCCGACCCGAGTCCGAGGTGGCGATCAACGTGCCGATACCGCGTAGCCGCAGCGTTTCGGAACTGATTTCCTCGCCGGAGGACTCGTGCTCCCACAGCACGGTCCCGGTGCGGGGGCCGATCCCCGCATACGTCGTCTTGTCACCGTCGATCCGGACGACGATCGGTACCGGCGTTTCGACCGGGTCGTCCTCGAAGGCGGTCGGTACGTGCGGGCTCGGGTGCCAGCCCGCCGCGATATCCGTGGTTTCGGCGCCGTCGCGGTCGTATACCGCGGGCGGGGAGCCGCCCTCGGCGACAAGGAAACCGTCGGCGAAAACGTTCCACTGATCGTTGCCGATCTCCTCGGCCGAATCGCGCCGGAACACCTCGCGGCCGTCTTCGAGCCGGATCACCCGGAATTCCCATTTCGAGAGCGGCTGCGCCGGGGCCGGGGCGGATTTGATCACCGCCAGCCGGGCCACCTCGAATACGTCGATCCAATGATGGGTTTCGAGTGCGGGCCGGGCATCGGGCCAGCTGATCGCCGGCAGCTCCCGGCCGTCGGTACCGACGGACCGCAACATCGGCGGCCACCCGTCATCGGTGCTGTCCACGAATACGAACCGTTCGCCGGCGGCGGTCAGATCGAAAACATGTTCCCGAGCGGCAATGGTGCTGACGATCCGGCCGGTCGCGAGATCGATGACCACGACGGCATCATCCGGTACCGCCGCGCCCTGCAGACCGCAGGCGGCGGCCGAACGGGTGTCGTCGACCACGCATCGGTCCAGATTCCGCTGACGCGCGTCGACCTCGATCGGTGCGGTGCCCTCCCGCAGCCGGCCGGTGTTCGCATCGACGATATCGAGGTAGTCGAGGGTGCTGCCGTCCGCCAGGCGGACTTCGCGGTGCACGAGGACGATTTCGGCGTCCCCGCCGAGCGCTACGGTGTCCTGTACCTCGGAGCCGGGTGGGCCGGGGGTTTCCTGCAGCGTCCAGACCGGACTGTCCGGCCGGCTGTTCAGTGCCGGCAGGATCGGCGTCACCGGCCGGCGGGGCAACTGCGCCGCTTCCCCGGCTACCGCGTTCTGCTCAGTTGCCCGCACTCCGAGCACGCCGGCCACCACCAGCACCGCCGCGGCGACCGAAGCTCCGATGAGCAGTGCGGTCCGGCGGCGGGTCGTCCGCGGTTCCCGGAGCACCGGCGGTGATGCCGGCGGAAGCCGGTCCTGCTGTCCACTTCCCGTGGCCGGGGCGGTTCTTGTTGCCGGATAACGGCCGGCCGGAGCCCGCGGCGGCAACAGCAGGGCATGAGCGAGTGCGGCCGCGAAATCCTTGCTGCTGGGAAACCGCTGCTCCGGTGTTTTCGCCAGCGCCCGGGCCAGTACCGAATCGACGTGCGGTGAGAGATCCGGCCGGTACCCGCGCACGCTCGGCACCGGCTGCTGCGCATGGGCCATGATCACCGCGACCGGGTTGGTCCCGGTGAACGGCTGTGTCCCGGTAAGCATATGGAAAGCAGTGGCGGCCAGCGCATACTGATCCGATCGCGGGTCGACCGGGAGTCCCTGCATCTGCTCCGGTGAGGCGTAGGCGACAGTGCCGACGGTCAGGCCGGTGCCGGTGAGATCCGAGGTCTCCAAACCTTTCCGGGCGATCCCGAAATCGGTCAGCAGATAATGACCCGTACCGGCGAGCAGGATGTTCGCGGGTTTGACATCCCGGTGAACCAGCCCACGGGCGCCCGCGTAGTCGAGTGCGTCGGCCACCTCGGTGACAGCGCGCGCCACATCGGCCACGGGTAACCCACCCGGCGCAGCCCGCAGAATCGCCGAAACATCGAGACCGTCGATCAACTCCAGCGCGATCCACAACCGCCCGTCGGATTCGCCACGGTCGTGAATGCCGACGATGCCGGGATGCGACAACTGCGACGCCAGATCGGCCTCACGCTCGAACCGGCGCCGATAGGAGTCGTCCCGCGCGAGCGGCGCGGCAAGTACCTTCACCGCGTCCGATCGCGGTAACCGCGGATGCCGGGCGGCGTATACCTCACCCATACCACCGGCGCCGAGCAGACGTTCGATGAGATAACCGGCGAATACCGATCCGGGCGTCATCGTGGCCAACGTCCGATTCCTCCCGTCCACGCCGGTCCGATGATCACACCGTATTCCGCACGCGCGGGCAACATCGGCGACCGCGCGCCCGCCGGCTCGCGCGCCCGCGCGGCGCCGGTCGTGGCGGCAACGTCCCCGAGTACCCGAAGCCGGCCGAGCCGACGTGATCATCGTGGAGTTCAGTGCCGGGGCAGGCGCGGAGCCTTCGAGCCGACACCGGCCCCTCGTTCGTCCGGCAGTGAACGTGCCGGGCCGACCACCGAACGACCGCGGGAGACGCCGGCTGCCGGACGGTTGCGGCGCCGGCGTCCGGGGATACCTGCCACCACCGGTCCCAGCCCCCACCGCACGAGGCTGATCACCCCGAAGGGGAGAACGAAGATGAACAGGATCAGCGCCGCGCCGTAGGTGATTCCCGCGGCCGACTGGTCGATATCCGCGGTCCACTGCGGGACATACACGACGAAGAACGCGCCGAACACCACACCGGGTACCGTGCCCAGGCCGCCGACGACGATCATGGTGATGAAGGCGATCGCGAGCGGTAGCCCGAACGCCTCCGGTCCCACGTATTGGACGACGAAGCTGTAGAGCACACCGCCCGCCCCGGCGAGTGCGGCACTGAACGCGAACACAGTCGTCTTGGTGCGGGTCGCGGGGACACCGAGCGTGGTGGCGACCGCCTCGTAGTCGCGGATCGCGAGCAGCGACCGCCCGATCCGGCCGGTGGCGAGCCGGCGCACCACCAGGTACGCGAGGAGCGCCACGGCCAGGCACAGGTAGTAGACCCACTGATCGCGTTCCAGTCCGGTGAATTCCGGGGCTTCGGCGGCGGAGATGTTGATGCCGGCGTGCCCGTCCGTGACATGTTCGAACCGTTTGATGACCGCCGGCGTCACCAGTGCGAGACCCAGGGTGGCGAGCGCGAGCTGGAGTCCGTGCAGCCGCAGGGCCGGTAGTCCGAACAAGTACCCGACGACGTAGCAGACCGCGAACGCGAGTGGGATCAGCAGTGGATACGGAACGCCGTGGTGCTCCACCAGTACGGCGCTCAGGTACGCGCCGAGCGCGAAGAAGAAGCCGTGACCCAGCGAGATCTGACCGGTGTTGCCGGTCAACAGGTTCAGCCCCAGTCCGACCACGACGTACACCAGCACCATGGACCGGTCGAAATTCACATAGGGCGCGGATACCAGCGGTGCCACCGCGGCGACGAGAACGATCAGGATCACCGTCGCCCGGGAAAGCCATACCGGCGCGTCGAGTTCGGCGCGGGGCCGGCGCAGTTGTTCGAGGATTCTCATACCCGTGCCACCTTCCGGGCGCCGAACAGGCCTTCGGGCTTCAGTAGCAACACCCCGAGGATCAGGACGAGCGCCACCGCCTGTTTGAAATCGTGTCCGATCCAGGAGATATAGGTTCCGGCGAGGTTCTCGGCGACTCCCACACACAGCCCGCCGACGATCGCACCGACCGGACTGTCGAGGCCGCCGAGGACCGCGGCGGCGAACGCGTAGATCAGCGAGGCGACCAGCATGTTCGGTTGCAAGAACAGCTGGGGCGCCGCCAGCGAGGCGGCGAGCGCGCCGATGGCGGCGGCAAGTCCCCACCCGAGCGTCAGCATCCGGCCGACCGGCACTCCGACCAGTTGCGCGGAATCCGGGTTCCCGGCGGCCGCCCGCATCGCCAATCCGATCCGAGTCCGCTGGAAGAGCACGAACAGCAGGGCGGCGACCACCACCACCGCCGCCACGATCACCACGGACTGCCGCGACAGCACCACCGGGCCCAGCGTGAGCACCGGACCCGCGACCAGCGCCGGGAACTCGCGGCTCTGCACGCCCCAGATCCACCCGGCCGCACTGTTGAGCAGCAACATCAATCCGAGCGTGATGATGACCAGCGGCATATGGTTCGGCGATCCGGCGAGCGGGCGGATCAGCACCCGCTCGGTGACCGCGCCGCCGAGGAACGCCACCGCCATCGCCCCCAGGACGGCGAGGTACAGCGGAGCGCCCCAGTGATGGAACTGCCAGGCGAAGAACGCCGAGAACATCGCCATCTCGCCCTGGGCGAAATTCACGATCCCGGACGCCCGGTAGACCAGGACGATACTGAGCGCGAACGCGGCGTAGAGCGCACCCCACGTCAGCCCGTCCACCACTTGTTGCAGAAATACCTGCATGACCACTTTCTCCTGTGCTCAATATCCGAGGTAGGCGCGCCGCAGCGATTCGTCGCCGGCGAGACTGTGCGCGGGCCGCCGGTCGACCACGCGCCCGGCGTCGACGAGCACCGCCGAGGTGGCGATCCCGAGAGCGAGATGGGCGTTCTGTTCGACGACGAGGATGGTGGTGCCGGTGTCCGCGTTGATCCTGGCGAGGGCCCGGAACACTTCCTGGGTGATACGGGGCGCCAGCCCGAGTGAAGGCTCGTCGAGCAACAGCAGTCGCGGTCCGGCCACCAGGGCCCGGGCGATGGCCAGCATCTGCTGTTCCCCGCCGCTGAGCCCTGCGGCGGGCTGGCGCCGGCGTTCGCGCAGCCGGGGGAAGAAGTCGTACCACCGGTCGATCGCCTGTTCGGTGGCCGCCGTGGAGGTCGTGTACCCGCCGATCCGCAGGTTCTCCTCGACGGTCAGATCGCCGAATGTCCCGCGGCCCTGCGGTACATGCGCGATACCGAGCCGGGCGATCCGATCCGTGCGCAGCCCGGCGATATCGCGTCCGTCGAACACGATCCGCCCGGTGGTGTGCACCATCGCGCAGATCGACCGCAGGATGGTGGTTTTCCCGGCGCCGTTCGCGCCGAGGACCACCGTCACCTCGCCGGCCGGTACCGCGAAGTCGATGCCGTGCAGTACTTCCGCACTGCCGTAACGGGCATGCAGCCCCTCGACGCTGAGCAGGTTCACGCGGCACCTCCCAGGTACGCCTCGACGACTTCCGGATGCGCCGCGACCTCGGCGGGCTCGCCCTCGGTGACCTTGCGGCCGAAGTTGAGCACCACGACCCGGTCCGAGATCGACATCACCATGGCCATGTGGTGCTCGACCAGCAGCACCGAGAACCCTCGTTCGTCGCGCAGGGCACGGACGGTATCGGCGAGTTCGAGCACCTCCTCGTGGATGAGCCCGTTCGCCGGTTCGTCCAGCATCAGCAGCGCCGGTTGCTGCATCAGCGCCCGGGCGAGTTCGACCCGCTTGAGGGTGCCGTAGGGCAGGTTCCCGGCCGGTTCCGCTCCGAGGTGCGCCAGGTTCATCGAATCGAGCAGGGACCACGCCTGTTCGCGTTCCCGGCGCTCTTCCCGCCGGGTCGGTGGCAGTCCGAGCGCGGTGCGGGCGAAGCCGGCCCGGGTTCGGGAGTATGCACCGGTGAGGACGTTGTCCACCACCGAGAGCGTGGGGAACAGGCCGATGTTCTGGAAGGTGCGGGCGATACCGGCCGCCGCGATTCCGGCGGCGGGCAGGGCCAGCAGATCGGTGTCACCGAACGTGATCTGTCCCGAATCGGGTTGGTAGAGCCGGCTGATGCAGTTGAACAGGGTGGTCTTGCCCGCGCCGTTGGGGCCGATCAGCCCGATGATCCGGCCGGGTTCGATCGTGAACGAGGGGCCGTCGAGCGCGACAACGCCACCGAAGCGCAGCCGCACCTCCTCGACGCGCAGCGCGGGTACCGCCCCGGCGGCCCGAGTCTGCGGCACGGTGCTCATTCCTCGGTGCTGCGGGTGACCACAGCGTCGTAGTGCCAGCTGCCGTTGCGGAAGGTCATCGGCGCCATGGACGTGATCACGTACGGGTAGCCGGGGGTGGTGTCGAAGGTAACGCCTTCGATGGACAGGTCCGTGGTCACGCCCCGCATATTCCCGACGGCCGCGAGCAGGTCGGCTCGGGTGCAGCCCTGCATCTGTTCGAGGGCGGTGACGAGCAGCTGTGCGGTGTTGTAACCCGTGGCCGCGATGGTGTCGGTGGTTTTGATCTTCCCCGCGTTGCGTTCGGCGAACGCCCGCCAGTTCTGCACACCCGGATGGGCGTCGTGTTCCCGGCTGCTCACGTCGTAGATCCAGTAGAAGGAGTGGATTCCCTCGGCGGCGCCCGGGCCGGCCGGCGCGAGGACGAAATTGGTATCGGTGGCACCCGAGTAGATGTAGGTGTCGGGTTTCCAGCTCAGTTCGTTCGCCTTCTTCAGCGACTGGGTGACGAAGCTCGCGGTCGCGAAATTGACGAAGACATCGGCGCCGGAATTCGCCAGATTGACGATCTGCGAATCCACCGACGGCGTCGTCTGCTCGTAGGACTGCTCGGCGACGATCCGGGTGCCGCTGCCCTCGAGCGCGGACTTCAGCGCGCTCAGGCTGCCGGCCCCGAGACTGTCGTTCGGATAGAGCACGGCGATCTTCGCCTGCGGATGGTCGCGCAGGATCTGCTCGGCTCGCTCGGCGACCTCCCACCCCGTCTGCGGATTCACCGCGCCGGCGACCACGGGCCGCTCGTCGAGTGTGGCGAGGAGTTCGTCGGTGCCGGTCATCGGGAACACCAGCGGGACGTTCTTCTGGGTCAGATAGTCGACAACCGCGAGGGTCGAGGGGGTGCCGACCAGATTCTGGATGGCGAACACCTGCTCTTGTTCGACCAGTGACCGCACATTGCCGACGGTGCGCGCGGGGTCGTAGCCGTCGTCGAGGGCGGTGTAGCTGATCTTGCGGGATTTGCCGTCGCCCATCGCGACGCCGCCCGCGGCGTTGATCTCGTCGAACAGTGCCGTCGCTGCGGCGGCCTGCGCGCCGGCCACGGATTGCATGAGGCTGGTGCCGAACTTGATCTCGGTGTCGGTGATACCGGGATCGCAATCACCCGATGCCGTCGCGGTATCGCGACCGGCGCAGGCGGTGAGGGCGGCGGTGGCGCACAGGGCGGTGAGGCCCACGGCGAGAGTACGTTTCATAGTCGCTCCCAGGGATGAGGGGTACGGAGGCGGGGCAGGATCACCGCTTCGCGGGCCGCGCAACCGATTCGCGCCTCGCGGTGACGAACGCGGTCATGCTGCCTCCTCGGCACGTCCCGATACTGACGTGACAGTCATGTCAGCTTAGGGGAGTGTGACCGGGAACACCGGTGCTGTCAACCGGCTGAGATTGTGTGGATCGTGGATGCGGCCGGGGAAGTGGGTCCGGGTCCGCGCTTGACCGGCGGGGATCGGCGTTCGCAACCGCCCGACTCGGGGAGTGGGAGCAGTTCGTCGGCCGGTGTGGGCGAGGTGCCCTTGGTGTCGAATCGTCGCCGCCGAGTCGGGCGTGTGGTGCTGCGGCGGCCGGGTCAGCGGTGTCTACGGCCGGCCGGGATGGCTGCGGATATGGGGTGAGCGCCGTCGAGTCGCATCCATTCGGGGCGGCCGTTGCTGTCCGGGCGGCTGCGTGCCGGTGGAGATCTCCGGGTAGATGGCGACTCTTGACAGGCGGCGTGTCAGCGATCACACTAGCCGCAGAAAGTGACATGACTGTCACGTCAGTATCAGTTCAGGAGGCATCGGTGCCTGCAGTTCCCGATATGCGCACGCTCGGGCGAGAAGTGAGCAACTGGGGTCGCTGGGGGAGTGACGACGAGCGGGGGACCACGAATCTCATCACCCCGGAGCGGGTCGCGGCCGCGGCCGGCCTGATCCGGTCCGGCCAGGTGTTCCCGCTGGGTATTCCGCTGGACGGGGACGGGCCACAGCCGGGTGGCTTGCGGATCAACCCGATCCGGCTCATGTCCGAGAACGGCCAGGAGCAGGTACTTCCGGGCGGTTTCAAATGGGCCGACGACTACGTCTTCATGCCGCTACAGGCGGGATCGCAATACGATTCGCTGGCCCATGTGCACTACGACGACCAGCTCTACAACGGCTTCCCCGGTGACGGTGTCTCGGTCAAGGGCGCCGGAAAATGCGGTATCCACACCCAGTCGGCGGGAATCGCCGGGCGCGGGGTCCTGCTCGATATCGCGCGGGCACGCGGCGTGGACTGGCTCGAGGCGGGCAGTGCGATCGGTCCCGCGGAACTCGACGAGGTCGCCGCGGCCCAGGGGGTGACGATCGGTGCGGGCGATATCCTGCTGATCCGCACGGGCTGGCGCCGCAAGTTCCTGTCCGATCGTGATGCCGCCGGGTTCATGGCGGGCGAACCGGGACTGAGCCTGAGTTGTGCCACCTGGCTGAAGGAACGCGATGTGGCAGTGGTCGGTTCGGACAATTGGGCCGTCGAGGTGATGCCCGGCGAGAATCCGGGTTCCGCGTTCGAACTCCATATGGTGCTCATCCGGGATATGGGTATGACCCTCGCCGAAATGCTCGACTTCGAGGATCTGGCCGCGGCCTGCGCCGCCGACGGCCGCTACGACTTCTTCTACGCCGGCCCACCGCTGCAGTTCACCCGCGGTATCGGCTCGCCGATCAACCCGCTGGCGATCCGATGAGGACGGGAACGGACACGATCATGATGCTGCGGTGGGAAGGGAACAGAGCCCGTGCTGGTCGGTGACATCGTCGAATACGGCGCACGTAAACATCCGGACCGGATCGCCTTACGGTTCGAAGATCAGCAGATCGGCTACCGGGAGCTGCGGGATCGCAGCCGGCGGCTGGCCGACGCCCTGCTCGGCGTGGCCGCGCCGGGGGACCGGGTCGCCGTACTCTCACCCAATTGCACGGAGTACTTCGACTGCTACTACGGCGTGCCGATGGCCGGGATGGTGCTGACCATCCTGAATTTCCGGTCCCATCCGGATCAGGTGGTGGCGCTGCTGCGGCACTCGGGCGCCGGGGTGCTGATCGTCGCCGCGGAATTCGCCGATCTGGTGGCGCGGATACGGGCCGAAGTCCCCACGGTGCACACTGTGGTGTCCATCGGTGGGCCCGTCGACACCGCCGCGGCGTGGACGGAATTCGTCGGCGGGGCGCGGGCCGTGGAATCGCCGGTACGCCCGGCGGCCGACGAGACCGCGTGGCTGGTGTACACCAGCGGTACGACCGGTATGCCGAAGGGAGTGATGCTCAGCCATCGCAACCTGCTCGCCGGAGTCACGTCGTCGGCGCTGCAATGGGAACTGCCCGAGGACACGGTATTCCTGTTCTGTTTCCCGCTGTGCCATGTGGGCGGATACGTCACGCTGGTCAACCACCTGCTGGGCGCCACGGTCGGCTTCCTCCGGACCTACGACAACGCCACGTTCCTCCGGCTGGTGGACGAATGGCAGGTCACGCAGACCGGTCTGGCGCCGACGATGATCAGTTTCCTGCTCCGTGATCCCGCGCTGGACACCAGTTCGCTGGCCTCGTTGCAGGCGGTCGGTTACGGGTCGGCGGCGATTCCCGCGGCGGTGCTGCGGGAGGGGTTGACGCGGTTCGGCTGCGATTTCTACCAGGGCATGGGGATGACCGAACTGGCCGGCAATGTGCTGCATCTGGATGCCGCGGCGCATCGTCGGGCGGCCGCCGGGGAGACCGGCCTGCTGATGTCGGCGGGTAAACCGATGCGGCTGGCCGATATCCGGGTCGTCGACGACGATTTCGCCGATGTCGCGGTCGGTGAGGTCGGCGAGATGGTCGTCTGCGCCGATCAGGTGACGATCGGTTACTGGAACGATCCGCAGGCGACGGCGGCCGCCTTCACCGACGGCTGGTTCCGTACCGGAGATCTGGTCCGGCAGGACGCCGAGGGTTTCGTCTATATCGTCGACCGGAAGAAGGACCTCATCATCAGCGGCGGTGAGAACGTCGCCTCGCTCACCGTGGAGCAGGCGCTGTACCGGAATCCCGCGGTGGCGGAGGCCGCTGCCGTCGGGGTCCCCGACGAAACGTGGGGTGAGGTGGTCTGCGCGGTCGTGGTGCCGCGGCCCGGGGTGACCGTGGCGGCCGCCGATATCATCGCCGGCTGCCGGGAGCACCTCGCCGGTTTCCAGGTGCCGCGGCGGGGGGGATTAGGGGGGGCGCGAGCCGATAAACGGTGCGGGAATGTACTCAAAAGCGGACGAAGCGGCCGTATTCGTGCTGGCGCTGGTTATGCACCACATCGCCGGTGACGGATTCTCGGTGGCGCCCTTGACCCGCGACGTGATGACCGCGTATGCCGCGCGGTCGGCGGGCGAGGCGCCGGGGTGGG
>NZ_JARWPM010000430.1 GCF_029869215.1 Nocardia carnea | reverse complement strand
CCGGCCGGCCCGATTGCCCTTCGCTGCCCGTTGCCGCCGGGAGAATACCGGAGCGGGGACACCGGCCGGCCGGTAGCTGGACAGTGCCTCCACGCCCCCGCCTCCGTATGCGCCGGCACCGGACGGGCGTCCCGGGGGTCCGCACGCGGCGACGCGGTGCACGATGTGCCGCGGGCCGGGGTCCGCGGGCGACTCCGGCGAACTAGTGTCGATGGCCGTGGCAGGACAGACAGGCGCCCCCGGCGCATCGGCGTCGCGCGCGCAGCGGGCACGGAAACTGGTGCGGCGCGCGCTCGGGCTGGATGTCCCGGCCCCGGATCACACCATCGCGGTACTGCACAGCGACGAATCCGAGGTACCGGGTCTCGATCGGCGCGAACGCCGCCAGCTGGACCGCATCCGGTTGATGGGCGCCACCGGTACCGTCCTGATGGCGATCAGCGCGCTCGGCATCGGGGCGCAGCCGGTGCATCAGAATCCCACCTCGGGGATGCGGGTGCTGGGTATCTTCGCGCGGGCCCATACCGGGTCGCTGGCCATGTGCATGGTCGGGACGGTCACCGTGGTGCTGGCCTGGTTGCTGCTCGGCCGGTTCGCCGTCGGCGGTTTCGGCGGGTCGCCGCGGCACCGGCTCACCCGGCGCCAGCTGGACCGCACCCTGCTGTTGTGGATCATCCCGCTCTGTGTCGCGCCGCCGATGTTCAGCAACGATGTGTACTCCTATCTCGCACAGAGCGAGATCGCGGCGCGCGGTATCGACCCTTATCTGGAGGGACCGGTCGCCGGGCTGGGAATCGACAATGTGCTCACCAACAACGTGCCGAATATCTGGCGCGAGACCCCGGCGCCCTACGGGCCGCTGTTCCTGTGGATAGGTCACGGGATCGCCGAGGTCACCGGGGACAACATCCTGGCCGGGGTGTGGGTGCACCGGGTGCTCGCGCTGGCGGGGGTCGCACTGATCGTCTGGGCGCTCCCCCGGCTGTCGATGCGTTGCGGGGTCGCGCCGGTGAGCGCATTGTGGCTGGGAGTCGCCAACCCGCTGGTGCTGTTCCACCTGGTCGGCGGCGTGCACAACGATGCGCTGATGCTCGGCCTCATGCTGGCCGGCCTGGAATTCATGCTGCGGGCGATCCACGGACTGCCCGGCGACGGCGGGCCGCCCCCGTGGGACGCGCGTTGCTGGGGACTGCTGATCGGCGGGGCGGTCACCATCAGTTTGTCGTCGTCGGTCAAGGTCACCTCGATCATCGCCCTGGGATTCGCCGGGATGGCGCTGGCGCGGCGCTGGGGTCCGGGGGTACGCCCGGTGATCGCCGCCGCGGCCTTGCTCGGTGCCGTCGCGGCGGTGACGACCCTGGTGATCAGCACCGCCAGCGGACTCGGTTTCGGCTGGCTGAACACCCTGAACACGGCCAGCGCGGTACGCAGCTGGATGTCGCTGCCCACCGCGCTGGGCATCGTCACCGGATTCGGTGGCGTCCTGCTCGGCCTGGGCGATCACACCACCGCACTGTTGAGCATCACCCGCCCGATCGCCGCGGTGGTGGCCGGTTTCATCACCGTGCGCATGCTCATCGCGACCTGGACCGGCCGTATCCACCCGGTGGGCGCGCTCGGGGTGTCACTGGGCGCGATCGTGCTGCTGTTCCCCGTGGTGCAACCGTGGTATCTGCTGTGGGCGATCGTGCCCATGGCGGCCTGGGCGACCCGGCCGGTCTTCCGGATTCCGGCCATCGGAATCTCCGCGGTGGTCAGTGTGATCCTCATGCCGCGGGGGGCCGATCTCGAGGTGTTCCAGATCGTCGGGTCCGCGGTCGCCACCGTGATCGTGTCCGTGCTGTTCATCGTGGTGACCCGGAACGCCCTGCCGTGGCGCGCGCCGGAGGGGGTGTCGGCCCCGTCACAGCCGGCCGGGGCATACGGTGTGACCTCGTGACCGCTTCCCGTGTACCCGCCGTCCAGGTGGACCACGTCGCCAAGAAGTATGGCGAAACCGTCGCGGTGGACGGTGTCGGTTTCACCGTCGAACCGGCGCAGGTCTTCGCCCTGCTCGGGCCGAACGGGGCCGGCAAGACCACCACGGTGGAGATGTGCGAGGGCTTCGTGCGCCCGGACTCCGGAACCGTCCGGGTACTCGGCCTGGACCCCCGCGCCGATTCCGAACGCCTGCGCGGCCGGATCGGCGTGATGCTGCAAGGCGGCGGCGCGTATCCCGGGGCACGTGCCGGGGAGATGCTCGATCTGGTGGCCTCGTATTCGGCGAACCCCCTCGACCCCGAGTGGTTACTGGATGTGCTGGGGCTGTCGGACAGCCGCCGCACCCCGTACCGGCGGCTGTCGGGCGGCCAGCAGCAACGGCTCTCACTGGCGTGCGCGCTGGTGGGCCGGCCGGAGATCGTCTTCCTCGACGAACCGACCGCGGGAATGGACGCCCAGGCCCGGATCCTGGTGTGGGAGCTGATCGATGCCCTGCGCCGCGACGGGGTGAGCGTCCTGCTGACAACACATCTGATGGACGAGGCCGAGGAACTGGCCGATCATCTGGTGATCATCGATCACGGCCGGGTCGTGGCCTCCGGTACGCCGGCGGAGGTCACCGCGCACGGTGCGGCCGGGCAGCTGCGCTTCGCCGCGCCACCGAAACTGGATCTCGAGCTGCTGCAGCGGGCGCTGCCGGAGGGTTTCGCCCCCACCGAGACCAGCCCCGGCTCGTATCTGGTGGAGGGGGAGATCAATCCGCAGGTGCTGGCGACGGTGACCGCTTGGTGTGCGCGGGTGAATGTGCTGGCCACCGATATCCGCATCGACCAGCGCCGGCTCGAGGACGTATTCCTGGAGCTCACCGGCCGGGACCTGCGCCCATGATGCTGCGATCCCCGCTCCCGCCGCAATTGCCCGCAGTCGGCACCGTGGACGATATGCGCTGTCAGTCCGCAATTCCCGGACTCCGGCCGGCCGCTCGGCAGGGCGCCGATGAGGCACGACCGCCGCATTCGCTCCGGCCGCTGCCCACCGCATTCATCCGCTCCGAAGGAGATCTCGTGATGCGAAACCTCCGCCAACACTCGGGTCGCCGCCGGCCGCAGCTTGCCGTTCGGAGGGAGGCCGTATGACCGAACCGGATCTCACGGCCAACCGGTTCGCACCCGGCACCTTCGCGCCCGGACCGCGGCCGGCGCCGCGGGCGGCCATGCTGTTCGCGCAGACGCGCCTGGATCTCGTGCTGCTGTTGCGCAACGGGGAGCAACTACTGCTCACCATGTTCATCCCGATCACCCTGCTCATCGGGCTCGCGCTGCTGCCGTTCGGTGATATGGGACCGGACAAGATCGACAAGATCGTGCCGGCCGTGATGATGGTGGCCGTGATGTCGACCGCCTTCACCGGTCAGGCGATCGCCGTCGGATTCGACCGCCGCTACGGCGCGCTGAAACGGCTGGGCGCCACTCCCCTGCCGCGGTGGGGCATCGTCGCCGGAAAGAGCGGGGCGGTCCTGCTGGTGGTGATCCTGCAGGCCGTGCTGCTCGGGCTCATCGGGGTCGCGCTGGGCTGGCGGCCGAGCCCGGCCGGGCTCGCCCTGGGCGCGCTGCTGATCGCGCTGGGGACCGCCACCTTCGCGGCGATGGGGCTGCTGCTGGGCGGCACGCTGAAGGCCGAGGTCGTGCTCGCGCTGGCCAATATCCTCTGGTTCGTCATGCTGGGTATCGCCAGCGTGGTGTTCGCCTCCGAAGAACTGCCCGAGATAGTGCACACCCTGGTCCGGCTGGTGCCCTCCGGGGCCTTGGCGGTCGCCCTGGAGCACGCCCTCAGCGGCGGTGTCGATTGGCTGGGTGTGGTGGTCCTGCTCATCTGGGGCACCGCCGCCGGACTCCTCGCGGCCCGCTGGTTCCGCTTCGAATAGAAGCCCGCTCTTCCCCGCACACAGCGGCGCCGCAGGCACCGCACAACAAGCACGACACGTTGTAGTAGTCCGGGTGTGGGCGGGTTCGGGGCGCCCGCTACCATCGTGACGTGCTGTATCGCGCGTTCCTGCGAGTCGTGGACCGGCTCCCGTTGCCCTCCCGGCGTGTCCAGTTGCTGATCGCCCTGTCGGTACTCGGCACCCAGGCCGGGATCGCGGTGACCGGTGCGATCGTGCGGGTCACCGCCTCCGGGCTCGGCTGCCCCACGTGGCCGCAGTGCTTCCCCGGTAGCTTTACCCCGGTCGGGGTGTCGGAGGTGCCGGGAATCCATCAGGCGGTGGAGTTCGGCAACCGGATGCTCACCTTCGTGGTGACGTTGTGCGCCGCCCTCATCGTGCTCGCGGTGACCCGTGCCCGGCGGCGCCGGGAGGTGCTGGTCTATGCCTGGCTCATGCCCGCGGGCACAGTGCTGCAGGCGATCATCGGCGGGATCACCGTGCTGTCCGGGCTGCTGTGGTGGACCGTCGCTCTGCACCTGCTGGCCTCGATGCTCATGGTGTGGGTGGCCGCGGTGATGTGCGCGAAGGTCGCCGCGCCGGACGACGGTGTCGATACGGTCCGGGCGCCGGCGCCGTTACGCCGGCTCACCGCGCTGAGCGGTGTGGCGTTGGCGGGCGTACTGGTCGCCGGCACGCTGGTCACCGCCGCCGGTCCACACGCCGGGGACAAGAGCATCGAACGTCCGGTGGCCCGCCTCGAAATCGAGATCACCACCCTGGTGCATCTGCATTCGCAGTTGCTGATCGGGTACCTGGCCCTGCTCATCGGGCTGGGTTTCGGCCTGTACGCGACCGGGATCACAAAACCGGTCCGGGATCGCTTCTTCGTCCTGATCGCTCTTGTCCTGGCGCAGTCACTGGTGGGGGTCGTGCAGTACTTCACCGATGTCCCCGCGGCCCTGGTGGCAATCCACGTCGGTGGCGCCGCACTGTGTACCGCGGCCACCGCGACCCTCTGGGCCTCGCTGCACACCCGCGAACGCCTCCCCGTCGGCACGCCGGAGCACAGGGCACAGCTGGCCTGACTGGGGGTGAGACCGCGCCGGTCAGGCGTCGATGGGGCGCGTCCGGTAGCTCCGGGCCACCAGCGCCGAGGTGAGATACCACAGCCCCGTGGGTATCGCCGGATCGTAGCCGGTGAGCAGGCGCACCCGTTTGAGGCGGTAGTCCAGGGTGTTGGTGTGCATATGCATGAGCCGGGCGGTGCGCTGCCGGTTGAAATTGTTGGCGATGTGCTGGCGCAACGTCTCCAGTAGCTCGGGATGATCGTCGAGCGGATCCAGGATGGCGCTCAGATGCTCCCGGGCAGGGCCGGGCCGGGTGATCTGGAATTCCAGGGCGAGATCGGAGAACCGGTGCAGCCCGCCGCCGTCGGTGATCCGCGAGACGATATCGAGTAGTTCGTGGGCCCGGTCGGTGGCATCGGGGATATCTGCGGTCTCCGCGGTGACCAGGGTGGCCGTGACCGCGACCTGCGCGGCCTGCGACAACCGGATGATCAGTTCGTCGAGGGATTCGTCGGGGAACGCGTGCGCGGGCAGCAGTACCGTCCCGCCGTCGATGCTGAGCAGCGACAGCGCCCGCTCCCCGCAGCTGCGGGCCAGTTCGGCCTGCACCCGGCGCAGTTTGCGCCGGGCTACGATGCGGCCGTCCACCCGCGGCGCGGATTCGTCCGGATGCGGCGGCAGCGCCAGCGCCAGCACCTGATACGACTCGGCGATCTCGATCCCGCATTCGCGGGCCATGGTGGCGGTGCTGTGCCCGCCCAGTAGCGCGGAGGTCAGGGTGTGCACGGCGGTGTGGTGTTCGGAGACAACTCCGCGGTATTCGCCGACATAGGCCAAGGCGACTTCCGAGGTGATCGTGTCGAGGATTTCCAGCATCCGGCGGGCGGTCGCAACGAGCGACGCCGAATCGGCCGGGCCGGCGGTGGACATGATGCGGTCGAATCCGAGTTTGAAGCCTTCGTGGATGGCGTGGTTGATGGTGTCGATCGGAATACCCTCGCGGGCCCATTCGGCCGCGGCCTCGCGCACCTTCTCGATCTCCTGCGGGAGTTCACGGCCGTCGAGGCGGCTGAGAGTGAGTTCGAGGCACAGGCGGGTCACCGCGGTGACATCACCCTGTAGCGCATCGCCGGGCAGCGTCCCGCAGGGCGCCACGTTCTCGACGAAATGACCGACCATCTGACGGGAGAGGGACGATACATCGCGGAGATGGTTCGAAATCGGACGGCCGGACACCGTAAGTCGGGTACGGGTCGGACTACTGACCGTCATATCGGCTCCTTACTACCCCCGGGCTGACGCTCGAGCCCTAACGGTAGCGTGAAGCTGTTACTCGCCAGTAGGTTTTGGCCGGGAATCTGTTCTCGCTACCTGACGTGCGGGCCCGCGGCCTGTGAGCATGCACAGACCGGCGCCCGCGACCGTTCATCGCTCGTTGCGCGCCGCGGGAAAGCGGGTCTGCTTCGCGACCCAGCCGGCCATCTTCGCCCAGTGCCCCGCACGCGGTGTGGTCCTGGCCACCAGATCCCGCTCCCAGCCGTCGGCGGCGGTCAGTCCGTCGACAGCGTCGATCACTGCCTGCGCGGTGGCGGTATCGGCGACCATCCGGTCGCCCAGGATGCCGTCGGCGCCGACCAGCGTGACCCGGACGCCCCGGCGACCCACCGGCTGCGGTACGGCCTCGGCCGAACCACCGTGCGCGGCGACGAATTTGCGTACCGAGTCGACGATCGCCTTGGGCGCGCGAACGGTGGTGATAGCGGTGTCTGCACTCATATCCCGGAGTTTACCGGCGAGTAAGACCGCCCTCCGGAGACCTCCTGCGGGGGGCCGCCGCGCTGTCCCGCGGACCCGCGTACCGGCCACCGGGGCGCCGGTGTAGAACTGGACCATGCGCGCCATCCAGGTAGACCGGCACGGTGGTCCGGAGGTACTGACCCTCGCCGAGGTTCCCGATCCGTCACCCGGGCCGAATCAGCTACTGGTCGAGGTCGACGCCATCGGGGTCAATTTCATCGACACCTATTTCCGCACCGGCACCTACCCGAGGCCGGTGCCCTATATCCCCGGCTCCGAGGGCACCGGGGTGGTCACCGAGATCGGCGCGAACGTCACCGCGTTCGCCGTGGGCGACCGGGTGGCCTGGGCCGCCGGGCCCAGCAGTTACGCGCCGCGCACGGTCGTCGACGAAGCGGTCGCGGTCGCGGTACCCGAAGGAGTCGATCCACCCGTCGCCGCCTCGGCGCTGCTACAGGGTATGACCGCCCACTATCTGATCGAATCCGTCTACCGGCCCGAGCCGGGTGAGACGATCCTGGTGCACGCGGGCGCCGGCGGGGTCGGACTACTGCTCACCCAGTTGGCGGCTGCCCGCGATATCCGGGTGATCACCACCGTGTCGTCGGACGAGAAAGAGGCATTGTCGCGTGGTGCGGGCGCCTGGGAGGTATTGCGCTACGGCGACGATCTCGCCGACCGGGTCCGCGAACTGACCGGTGGCACCGGGGTGGCCGCGGTCTACGACGGGGTCGGCGCGGCGACCTTCGACGCCAGCCTGGCCTCCTTGCGTATCCGCGGCATGCTGGCGCTGTTCGGCGCGGCCAGCGGCCCCGTCCCGCCCGTGGACCTGCAGCGGTTGAACGCGGCGGGTTCGGTCTTCGTGACCCGGCCCAATATCGCCCACTACACCCGCGATCGCGCCGAGTTGGATTGGCGCGCGGGCGATATCTTCGAAGCCGTCGCCGACGGTTCGCTCACCGTCCGGATCGGCGCGACCTATCCGCTCGCCGACGCCGAACAGGCACATCGGGATCTGGAGAGCCGCAAGACGACCGGTTCGATCGTCCTGCTGCCCTGACCCGGGCCGGGCGCGCTCAGTAGTCGCGCCCGGTCAGCCCGCGATAGACGAAACGGGTCAACCCCTCGACCGCCTCGGTATCGGTCAGCTCGAGCGAGCCTTCGTCGACGGCGGTGTGCAGACCCTGCGCCAACAGGAAGATCATCGCCAGACTGGCGTCCGGGGTGCTGGGTAGCCGTAACCCTTTCGCCACCAGCCCGTCGAGATGGTCGGCAATATCGAGCCGCTGGTCGGCGCCGAATTGCGCCATTTCCCGGCCGAACTCCTCGTTGACCAGCGCCGCCTGGTTGACCGCCCGCAGTACAACGGCGTGCTCGCGGGCGAACTGCCAGAACGCGGCGAGATGGAAGCGGACGGCCTCGGGGTCGCTGAAATCCGGATTGTGGTCCGTGTGCCCGGCTTGTTCGTCGCCGGCCGCGCCGAGATCGGCCATCAGCGCGCGCAGCAGGTCTTCTTTGCCGGCGAAATGGTTGTAGAACGATCCGGCCGCCCGCCCCGCCGCGGCGGTGATATCGGTGATCTTGGTGTTCAGATATCCGCGTTCGGCGAAGAGCTGCCGCGCGGCGGCCTTGAGCGCCTGTTCGGTTTCCTCCGCGCGTTCTCGCCGGCTCGATCCCACCTCCACACCTCCTTGACACGGCAACCTACCAATACCAATACTGAATTCGCATTCAGTGAATCGGCATTCAGTCAGAGCGTATCTGCTCGGTCAGGAGTTTCCGTGTCCTCTCCCGTTCTCGTCGCCGGCGCCGGTCCCGCCGGGCTCACCCTCGCCATCGAACTGGCCCGCCGGAACATCGCGGTCCGAATCGTGGACCGCGCCGCCGAATTCGCCACCGGCTCCCGCGGCGACGGCATACAACCGCGGACACTGGAGGTTTTCGATGATCTCGGGGTGCTCGACGCCGTCCACGCCGCCGGCGCCCCACCCGCGGTGACCAGGGCCTATATCGGCGGGCAGCTGATGGGTGAGCACCGGATGAGCGAACGGGTAGACCCCACTCCGGGGACTCCCTATCCGAACCCATGGGTGCTCGGCCAGGCGGACACCGAGGCGATTCTGCGCGCGCGGCTGGCCGAATTGGGGGTCCGGGTGGAACGGGATACCGCGCTCGAATCCTTCGGCCAGGATTCCGGCGGCGTGACCGCCCGGCTCGTGGGTCCGCACGGTCCCGAAACCGTACGAACGCCCTATCTCGTCGGCGCCGACGGCGGCGGCAGCACGGTCCGCAAAACCCTCGGCATCGCCTTCACCGGTTCGACCGACGAGTCGTTCCGGATGCTGCTCGGTGATATCCGCGCCGACGCGCTCGACCACGATTTCGGCTACTGGTTCGCCACCGCCGGCAATCCCATGGACGGCGTCGCCCTGTCACCACTGCCCGGTGGCGCCCATTTCCAGTTCGCGGCACCGCTGACCGGCGATACCGGCGCCACCGACCTGGCGAACTTACAGAACCGGCTCGACAGGTTGGCCGGCGATGCGCGGATTGTGCTGTCCGACCTGTCCTGGGCCACCGTCTGGCGACCCAATATCCGGCTCGCCGAACGTTTCCGGGTGGGCCGGGTCGTGCTGATCGGCGACGCGGCCCACGTACACCCGCCGACCGGCGGGCAGGGTATGAACACCGGCATCCAGGACGCCTACAACCTGGGCTGGAAACTGGCGGCCGCGCTGGACGGCGACGAGGATCCGCTGGACACCTACGAAGCGGAACGGCGCGCCGTGGCGGCCCGGGTGCTCGGCATCAGTACCGAATTGCTCGGCAAACTGACCGCCGGCGCCGAGGACGCGATGAAGCGTGGCACCGAGACCCACCAGCTCGACATCACCTACCGCGACCCCGCCGACCCGCGCCGCTTCGCCCCCGGCGACCGGGCGCCCGACGCCCCGTTGAAGAACGCCGCGGGAAAACCGGTGCGGCTGTTCGACCTGTTCCGGGGCCCGCACGCGACGCTACTGTGTTTCGGGTCCCCCGGTGAGACGACGGCCGTTGCCGGCACCCGCGTATGCGTTGTGGTCCGCCCTGGGACACCGGCCGCCGAGGGAGCGTTCATCGACGTCGACGGCCACGCCCACGCGGCCTACTGCGCCGACGGCGCGACCCGCATCCTGGTACGGCCTGACGGATATGTCGCCGCGATCGACCGGTCCCCGGCTTGAAACCCGGTCACCGCCGGTGCACCCGCCTGTCAGCGGTGGTCTCGTATCACGCGCTCGGCGTTCTCGGTGACCACGAAGGACCGAGCGAGGCCGCGGCTCCGACCGTGAACGGACGCCATGTCCGGGCCCCGTGGGAAACGGGCCGCGGCACGCCGCTCACGGGCCCGGCCGACCTGTGGCCCCGCGGCGTCGCCGGCGCCGACCGGCTCTGCGGTCCGCCGGTGGGGTCCACCGGCGGAGCACGCAGCTGCGGTCAGCCGAAGAACACTTCGCCGAGGGTGGTCCAGCCGAGGACCGAATCGACGGCCAGACCGCAGAACACTACGGCGAGGTAGTTGTTGGACTGCAGGAACAGGCGCAGCGGCTTCACCGATTCACCCCGCCGCACACCCGAGTAGAGCTGATGCGCCATGAGCAGGAACCAGGCGCCGGCGACCAGCGCCACCGCCGCGTAGATCACCCCGGTCGCCGGGACCAGCGCGAGGGTGGTGAGCACCGTGAGCCAGGTGTACACGACAATCTGTTTGGTGACGGCCTGTTCGGTGGCCACCACCGGCAGCATCGGGACCCCGGCGGCCCGATAGTCCTCCTTGTAGCGCATGGCCAGCGCCCAGGTATGCGGCGGGGTCCAGAAGAAGATCACGCCGAACAGGGCCACCGCCGGCCAGCCGATGGTGCCGGTGACGGCGGACCACCCGACGAGCGCGGGCATACAGCCCGCGGCCCCGCCCCACACGACGTTCTGGGAAGTGCGGCGTTTCAGGCCGAGGGTGTAGACGAAGACATAGAACAGGATGGTCGCGACCACGAGCACACCGCTGAGCAGATTCGCCTGCCACCACAGCCACGCGAACGAGCCGATCCCCAGGGCGACACCGAACACGAACGCGTGCGAGGTGGGCACGGCGTCGCGGGCCAGCGGTCGTTTGGCGGTCCGCTTCATCACCTTGTCGATATCGGCATCGGCCACGCAGTTCAGCGTGTTCGCGCTCGCCGCGCCCATCCAGCCGCCGAACAGGGTGGCCAGGATGAGCCGGATGTCGACCTGACCGCGATCGGCCAGCAGCATGGTGGGAATGGTGGCCACCAGCAGCAGTTCGATGACGCGCGGTTTGGTGAGCGCGATATAGGCCAGCGGACGACGGGCGATCCGGGCGAGTGCCGCGCTGCCGAGGACGCGGTCCGCGGGTGCCGGCGCGGAATCGTGGGCGCCGCCGACCCCCGTGTCATGACCGATCCGCACTGTCTCTCCTCGCACACTGTCAACGGACGCAGCCGGACACCGACACGCTCGCAGCCACACCGGCCGGAGCGGAGCCGGAGGCCGCTGCGCATCGCATCCGGTTCGCGGGCGAGCAGCGCGCGGCTGCGACGCGGCTACTACTACACACGATGGTAGACCCACGACCGGTGCGCCCCGCCGCTCGCCCCTGCGACGTCGCGCACACGCCTGGTGACACGACCCGCACCGGCCCGCGGGACCGGCGCGTCCGGCTTGGCCGGGGGTCGTGCACGAGGGCGGCCCGGCGCATCTAGGGTATGAGGGTGTATGCGGCGTCACCGTCACCCCGCCGTAACCGGTTCGCCGCCCTGCCCGCCACCCTTTTCGACGCCTCGAAAATGTCAGGAGAAACACGGTCGTGTCAGTGACAGACGACATCCGCGCCCTCACCCAGCCGAACCTCCCGGACGACTGGACCGATCTGGACACCAAGGCCGTCGATACGGTCCGGGTCCTGGCCGCCGACGCCGTCCAGGCCGCGGGCAACGGCCACCCGGGCACCGCGATGAGCCTGGCCCCGTTGGCGTACACGCTGTTCCAACGCACCATGCGGCACGACCCCGCCGACCCGGAATGGGTCGGGCGCGACCGGTTCGTGCTCTCCTGCGGCCACTCCAGCCTCACCCTCTACATCCAGCTGTACCTGGCGGGTTTCGGGCTGGAACTCGACGATCTGAAGAATCTCCGCAAATGGGGTTCGCTGACCCCGGGCCATCCGGAGTACCGGCACACCAAGGGCGTGGAGATCACCACCGGCCCGCTGGGCCAGGGTCTGGCATCGGCGGTGGGTATGGCGATGGCGGCCCGCCGGGAACGCGGCCTGTTCGATCCGGAGGCCGCGACCGGCACCAGCCCGTTCGACCACCACATCTACGTGATCGCCTCCGACGGCGATATGGAGGAGGGCGTCACCTCCGAGGCCTCCTCGATCGCGGGCACCCAGCAGCTGGGCAACCTGGTGGTGATCTACGACGACAACAAGATCTCCATCGAGGACGACACCACCATCGCGTTCACCGAGGACGTCGCGGCCCGCTACGCGGCCTACGGCTGGCATGTGCAGGTGGTCGAGGGCGGCGAGGACGTCGTCGCGATCGAGGCCGCGCTGGCGGCGGCGAAGGCCGAAACCGGTAAACCGTCGCTGATCCTGCTGCGCACCATCATCGGCTATCCGGCACCGAACAAGATGAACACCGGCGCCGCGCACGGGGCCGCTCTGGGCCCCGACGAGGTGGCCGCCACCAAGCGCGCCCTGGGTTTCGATCCCGAGCAGACCTTCCAGGTCGCCGACGAGGTCATCGCGCATACCCGGAAGGCCGCCGAGCGCGGCGCGCGGGCGCACGCCGAGTGGACGGTCGAATTCGACGCGTGGGCCCAGCGCGCCCCGCAGGGCAAAGTATTGTTCGACCGGCTGTTCAACGGTCAGCTGCCCGACGGCTGGACCGACGGCCTGCCCACCTGGGAACCGGATGCGAAGGGCCTGGCCACCCGGAAGGCCTCGGCCAAGGTGCTCGCCGCGATCGGCCCCGCGCTGCCGGAGCTGTGGGGCGGTTCGGCCGACCTCGCCGAATCCAACAACACCACCATCCCGGATTCGCTGAGCTTCGGCCCGGAAGCCATCTCCACCGGGATGTGGAAGGCGAGCCCGTACGGCCGCACCCTGCATTTCGGTGTGCGCGAGCACGCGATGGGGTCGATCCTCAACGGCATCGCGCTGCACGGCCCGACCCGTCCCTACGGCGGCACCTTCCTGGTGTTCAGCGACTACATGCGCCCGGCGGTGCGGCTGGCCGCGCTCATGCGGGTGCCGGTGACCTACGTCTGGACCCACGATTCCATCGGTCTCGGCGAGGACGGCCCGACCCACCAGCCGATCGAACATCTCGCCGCGCTGCGCGCCATCCCCGGCCTGTCGGTGGTACGCCCCGGTGACGCCAACGAAACCGCCTACGCCTGGCGCACGGTGATCGAGAAGCACAGCGGTAAGCACAACTCGCCGTTCGTCTCCAGCGATGCCGTCGGTACCGGCGGCCCGGCCGCGCTGGCGCTGACCCGGCAGGATCTGCCCGTGCTCGAGGGCACCAGCCTGGAGGGTGTGTCGAAGGGCGGTTACATCCTCGCGGAAGCGTCCACCGGCGTACCGCAGGTGATTCTCATCGGCACGGGATCGGAGCTGCAGCTCGCGGTCGCCGCGCGCACTACCCTGGAGGAGCAGGGCATCGGTACCCGGGTGGTCTCGATGCCGTGCGTGGAATGGTTCGACGCGCAGGACAAGGCATATCGCGACGAGGTGCTGCCGCCGGCGGTGGCCGCCCGGGTCGTGGTCGAAGCCGGTATCGCCATGCCGTGGCACCGGTTCACCGGCGACGCGGGCGAGATCGTATCGATCGAGCATTTCGGCGCCTCGGCCGACTACAAAACCTTGTTCCGCGAGTTCGGCTTCACGCCGGAGGCTGTCGTGGCCGCTGCGCAGCGCACGCTCGACAATGTGAAGGGATAAGGGTTCATGGCACAGAACGAGAACATCGCGGCCCTGGCCGCGGCCGGGGTGTCGGTGTGGCTGGACGATCTGTCACGCGATCGGATCAACTCCGGCAACCTCGCCGAACTGATCGCCACCCGCGGGGTCGTCGGGGTCACCACCAACCCGACCATCTTCCAGGGCGCCCTCAGCAAGGGTCACGCCTACGACGAGCAGGTCCGGGAACTGGCCGCCCGGGGCGCCGATACCGAGGCCGCCATCCGCACCATCACCACCGACGATGTCCGCGCGGCCTGCGATGTGCTGGCCCCGGTGTTCGAGCGGACCGGCGGTGTGGACGGCCGGGTCTCCATCGAGGTCGATCCGCGGATGGCCTTCGACGCCGACAAGACCGTGGCCCAGGCCGTCGAACTGTGGAAGATCGTCGACCGGCCGAACCTGTTCATCAAGATCCCGGCCACCGAGGCGGGCCTGCCCGCGATCACCGCGGTCATCGAGGAGGGCATCAGCGTCAACGTGACCCTGATCTTCTCGGTGCAGCGCTACCGCTCGGTGATGGGCGCCTACCTCGACGGGCTGCGCAAGGCCCGGGTCGCCGGGCACGATCTGGCGAAGATCCATTCGGTCGCGTCGTTCTTCGTCTCCCGGGTCGACACCGAGATCGATAAGCGGCTCGAGGCGATCGGCACGCCGGAGGCACTGGCTCTGCGCGGTAAGGCGGGCGTCGCCAATGCCCGGCTCGCCTACGCCGAGTACCTGGACGTCTTCGGTTCCGGTGGCGCGCACGCCTCCACCTACAGCCATCTGGCCTCCGCCGGCGCGAACCGGCAGCGGCCGCTGTGGGCATCGACCGGGGTGAAGAACCCCGAGTACCCCGATACGCTCTATGTCACCGAGCTGGTCGCCGCGAATACGGTGAACACGCTGCCGGAGCAGACCCTCGAGGCCGTGGCCGATCACGGTGAGGTGCGCGGGGATACGATCTCGGGGACCGCCGACGAGGCGGCCGGGGTCTTCGAGCAGCTCCGTGCGGTCGGGATCGATCTCGACGATGTTTTCGCCGTCCTCGAACGCGAGGGTGTGGACAAATTCGAGAAGTCGTGGGAGGAACTGCTGGAAGCCACCACGGCCGAACTGCAGTCTGCAGTATCGACGGCGTCCTCCGCGGTTACGCAGGCTACCGCCTCCGGGCCCAATGCTACGGACGCAGGAGGTAACTGACCCCGATGGCCGGCGCTCCGGAGAGCACAGAGACGGCATCCGGCACCGCGTGGCGTAACCCGCTGCGCGACAGCCGGGACAAACGGATACCGCGTATCGCGGGCCCGTGCAGCATGGTGATCTTCGGTGTCACCGGAGATCTCTCCCGGCGCAAGCTCATGCCGGCCATCTACGATCTGGCGAACCGGGGGCTGCTGCCCCCGGGTTTCGCGCTGGTCGGTTTCGCCCGCCGGGAAATGTCGGACGGCGATTTCGGCGATATCGTGCACGACGCGGTACGCGCGCACGCGCGCACCCCGTTCCGCCAGGAGGTCTGGGACCATCTGGCGGAGGGATTCCGGTTCGTGCAGGGCACCTTCGAGGACGACGAAGCCTTCGCGCGTCTCGCCGAGACCTTGGCCCGGCTCGACGCCGAACGCGGCACCGGCGGTAATCACGCGTTCTACCTCTCGATTCCGCCCGATTCCTTCCCGGTCGTCCTCGATCAGCTGCACCGGCATCAACTCACCCGCCAGCACACCGAGCAGGGGCCCGCACCGTGGCGGCGGGTGGTGATCGAGAAACCGTTCGGGCACGATCTGGCCAGTGCCCGCGAACTCAACGCGCTGGTGAACCGGGTGTTCCCCGAGGAGACGGTATTCCGGATCGACCACTATCTCGGCAAGGAGACGGTGCAGAACATCCTGGCGCTGCGTTTCGCGAACCAGTTGTTCGATCCGATCTGGAACGCCAACTACGTCGACCACGTCCAGATCACCATGGCCGAGGATATCGGCCTCGGCGGCCGGGCCGGCTACTACGACGGGATCGGCGCCGCCCGCGATGTGATCCAGAACCATCTGCTGCAACTGCTCGCGCTCACCGCCATGGAGGAGCCGATCAGCTTCGAACCGCGGCAGTTGCAGATGGAGAAGATCAAGGTCCTGTCCGCCACGAAATTGGTGGAGCCGCTCGACGAGACCACCGCCCGCGGGCAGTACGCGGCCGGCTGGCAGGGCGGCCAGGAAGTGGTCGGACTGCTCGACGAGGAGGGTTTCGATCCGCAGTCGAGGACCGAGACGTATGCCGCGCTGACCCTCGAGGTCGATACCCGCCGCTGGGCGGGAGTCCCGTTCTATCTGCGGACCGGTAAACGCCTGGGGCGGCGGGTCACCGAGATCGCGGTGGTGTTCAAACGAGCCCCCCATCTGCCCTTCGACCAGACCATGACGGAAGAGCTCGGCGAGAACGCCCTGGTGATCCGCGTGCAGCCGGACGAGGGCATCACCATGCGCTTCGGCTCGAAGGTGCCCGGCTCGTCCATGGAAGTCCGCGACGTCAATATGGATTTCAGCTACGGCGAATCGTTCACCGAATCCTCCCCCGAAGCCTACGAACGGCTCATCCTCGACGTCCTGCTCGGCGAACCCTCCCTCTTCCCGGTCAATGCGGAGGTCGAATTGTCCTGGCGCATCCTCGATCCCGTGCTCGCCCACTGGGCGTCCGACGGGAAACCCGAACAGTACGAGGCCGGGACCTGGGGCCCGGATTCCGCCGCCGAGATGCTGGCCCGCACCGGCCGGGAATGGCGGCGGCCGTGATCATCGATATTCCCGACACCACCACCGGCGCCGTCACCAAACGCCTGGTGCAGCTGCGTGAGAGCAACGGCGTGATCACCATGGGCCGGGTACTGACCCTGGTCGTGTGCACCCTGGACAGTTCCGAGGCCGAGGAGGCGATCGACGCCGCCAACGATGCCAGTCGCGAACATCCTTGCCGCGTGGTGGTTCTCGCGCGGGGCGACCGGTTCGCGCCGACCCGGCTCGATGCGCAGATCCGGGTGGGCGGCGACGCCGGTGCCGCCGAGGTGATCGTGCTGCGCCTGCAGGGCGAGTTGATCAGCCACGAGAGCAGCGTGGTCATTCCCTTCCTGCTGCCGGACACCCCGGTGGTCGCGTGGTGGCCGCGGGGCGCCCCGGAGTTCCCGTCCAAGGACTCGGTCGGCCGGCTGGCGACGCGGCGTATCACCGATGCCACCTTCGCCCCCGACCCGCAGGCCACCATCAAGAAACGTCAGGATTCCTACGCGGCGGGTGATTCCGATCTGGCGTGGAGCCGGATCACCTACTGGCGGGCGCTGCTCGCGGCCGCCATGGACGAGCCGCCACACGAACCGGTGGAATCGGTGACGGTATCGGGGCTGCGGGAGGAACCGGCGCTGGACATCCTGGCGGGCTGGCTCGCCGGGCGGCTCGGCTGCCCCGTGTACCGCAAGACCGGCGAGCTGAAGGTCGAGCTGCACCGGCCGACGGTGTCCATCGCCATCGCCCGCCCGCAGACGGGTGTCACCGCGACGCTCACCCGCACCGGCGAGCCCGAACAGCGGATCGCGCTGGCCCGCCGGGAAACCCGCGACTGCCTGGCGGAGGAATTGCGCCGCCTGGACGCCGACGAGATCTACGCCGAAGCGCTGACCGGAATCGAAAGGGTGACCTATGACCACCAGTAGTGACTCGAGTTTCCCCGCCGCCACGGTGGACGTCCACCCCGACAGCGATGCGCTGACCACGGCCGCTGCCCGGCGGTTCGTCGATATCGTGGTCGCCGCGCAGGCCGAACGCGGTAGCGCGTCGGTCGTGCTGACCGGCGGCGGCACCGGGATCACGCTGCTGGAGAAGGTGCGCGCCGCACCGGGCGGCATCGATTGGCCGAATCTCGACATCTTCTGGGGTGACGAGCGTTTCGTGCCCGCGGGTGATCCCGAGCGCAACGAAGGGCAGGCGCATCGGGCCCTGCTCGACCACGTCCCCGTGGACCCTGCCCGCGTGCACACCGTCGCCACCTCCGACGGCGAATACCCGGATCCGGTCGAGGCGGCCGCCGAATACGCCACCACGATCCGCGCCCACCTGGCCGCGCACGGCGATTTCGACCTGCATCTGCTGGGCATGGGCCCCGACGGGCATATCAATTCGCTGTTTCCCGGGCATACCGACACCATCGGTGAGCAGCACGAACCGGCGGTCGCGGTGACCGATTCCCCCAAACCGCCCCCGGTCCGGGTCACCCTGACCTATCCGGCGATCCGCCGCTCCAGGCATGTGGTCCTGGTGGTCTCGGGCGCCAACAAGGCCGAACCTGTCGCCGCCGCGCTGGCCGGCGCCGACCCACTCGAGATCCCCGCCGCGGGCGCCCACGGCACAGAGTCCACCACCTGGATCGTGGACCGGGACGCAGCCGCCGCGCTGCGCTGAACCGGCCGCCGGACAACGGTCGCCGTCGGTACCGAACCACTCGCAAGCCCACCACCGCGACGTCCGATCGCGAGTACCGGACCCACGGATCGACATCATCGCCCACGGCGCCGGGCTACCCTCCTGGTTGTCCGCAACATCGCCGACCCGGCACCCGACGGACTACACACGGACCTCCGGCTCGGGGGTGGCGGGCCGAAGTCGCTTCCGCGATCGGCATGCACCGCGGCCCCGGTGGCGCATTCGGTGCGGCGCAGGCGAATCTGCGCGCCGCGGCAGTGGCTCTCCCGCCACGGGTCGGGCAGCGGGCAGGATCGGTGCCGTTGCAAGCCCGCGACTTGCCGCGGCGGAACACCGGAAGCTCCCGCGCACTCGACTTAGGCTCGTCGGGGTGAGGGTCCGGTGAATATCGACGAAGCCGAAGAACGGTTCCGTGCCGAGATCGCGCAGCTGCGTCCGGCCGCGGCGCGCGAGCGAGCACTTGTGCCCGGACTCCCCGATACCGACTGGGCCGGCCTGTTCACCGCGCAGGTACTGAGCAGGCAGGCCGATCTGGCGGCACGGCGGCTCGGCGCGAGCGGCCAGGGGTACTACAGCATCGGATCGTCCGGGCACGAGGGCAACGTCGCCTTGGCCGCCGCGAGCCGCGTCACCGACCCGGTACTGCCGCACTACCGTTCCGGGGCGTTGTTCGTGGAGCGGGTGCGTCGCGCCGGGCGCCCGGATCCCGTGCGGGACCTGCTGTTGGGTGTGGTCGCCGCCGCCGCGGATCCGATCTCCGGCGGCCGGCACAAAGTGTTCGGTAGTGCGGCGGCCCATATCATTCCGCAGACCTCGACGATCGCGTCCCAGCTGCCGCGCGCGGTGGGCCTCGGGTTCGCGATCGATCGCGCCGCCCGGCTCGGTCTCGACTGCCCGTGGCCGGCGGACGCGGTGGTGGTGTGCGGTTTCGGTGATGCCTCGGCCAACCATTCCACGGCGACGGGTGCGATCAATACCGCGGTGCATACGGCATATCTCGGTGTGCCGGTGCCGGTGCTGTTCGCCTGCGAGGACAACGGGATCGGGATCAGTGTTCCCACACCGCCGGAATGGATCGAGAACGCCTACGGTCATCGGCCGGGTCTGCGCTATTTCGCCGCGGACGGTTGCGATCTCCGCGATGCGGTCAGCACCGCCACCGCGGCCGTCGCATGGGTCCGCGAGACTCGGCGGCCGGCGTTTCTACGGTTGCGTACCGTCCGGTTGTTCGGGCACGCCGGTTCCGATGTGGAATCCGCCTATCGCGACAGCGCCGCGATCGCCGCCGATCTGGCCCGCGACCCGGTCACCGCCACCGCGCGGATGCTGGTCACCGCGGGGTTGTGCACTCCGCAAGAAATACTCGCGCACTACGACACCCTGGCCGGGCAGGTGGCCGCCACCGCGGAAGAGGTATGCCGGGAGCCGAAACTCGGCTCGGCGGCGGAGGTGATCGCGCCTCTCTCGCCACACCACCCCGACTCGGTGCGCGCCGACGTGGTGCGCCCGGGCCTCGCGCGGAGGCCGCGGGGATCCGATTCACCGGCAGCCCGGCCCGTGCGCACGGAATATGCCGCAGCCGAGGGCCAGGGGGTGATTCGGGAGCCCGTGAACCCGGCCGCCCAGGCCGCCGGCCGCGCGCCGCTGGCGACGCCCGATACGCCGGCCGAGGCGGCGCCGGCGGATGCGGTGACACTGGCCCAAGCTCTGAACCGGACCCTCGCCGACCTGCTCGCCCGCGACCCCGACGTCCTGGTTTTCGGCGAGGATGTCGGGCGCAAGGGTGGCGTGTACGGGGTCACCAAAGGGCTGCGGCAGCGATTCGGCGCGCGCCGGGTATTCGACACCCTGCTCGACGAGCAGAGCATTCTCGGCACCGCCCTCGGCGCCGGCCTCGCGGGTTTCGTCCCTGTCCCCGAGATCCAGTATCTGGCCTATGTGCACAATGCCTTGGACCAGTTGCGGGGCGAAGCGGCCACCCTGTCGTTCTTCTCGGCGGGCCGTTACCGCAATCCGATGGTCGTGCGGATCGCCGGGTACGGCTACCAGAAGGGGTTCGGCGGACATTTCCACAACGACAATTCCGTGGCCGCGCTGCGCGATATCCCCGGCATCGTGGTGGCTTCGCCCGCCCGCCCCGACGACGCAGCGGCCGTGCTCCGAACCTGCGTTTCCGCGGCCCGGGTGGACGGCCGGGTCTGCGTCCTCCTCGAACCCATCGCGCTGTATCACAGCCGCGACCTGTACGAACCCGGTGACGGGCAGTGGGCGACTCCCCGCACCGAAACCCATGTTCCCGTCGGGCAGGCCCGCGTGTACGGCGCGGGAACGGATCTGACGATCGTGGCCTTCGCCAACACGGTCCCGATGAGCCTGCGAGTCGCCCGCCGGCTCGCCCAGCGTGGGTTCGGCGTCCGTGTCCTCGACCTCCGCTGGCTGGCCCCGCTACCCCGCGACGATCTGCTGCGGCACGCCGAAGCCACCGGCCGCGTCTTGATCGCCGACGAAACCCGGCACAGCGGCGCAGTCAGCGAATCGGTGTGCACGGCACTGGTGGATGCCGGGTACACCGGCGTGCAGTCCCGGGTGACCAGTGCGGACAGCTTCGTCCCCCTCGGGCCTGCGGCCGCCTCGGTCCTGTTGAGCGAAGCCGATATCGAAGCGGCCGCCTACCGATTGCTCGCCGGACCCGGTCCTCTTCCGTCCCGGTGAATCGTTGGCCGACTCTGCCGCATCCCGTGCGTCCGCGGCGCGGGCTGTCGCCCGGCCCTCGCACAAGGGACTTCTCCGGCGCGGAGAGATGGTCCGGCACGAACTGCCGCGCAAGGGCATTCCAGGACTGACGGATCCTCCGGCCCGCCCCCCTCCGTGGCTGTTCGAATCTCGATGCCCCCCCCCCGCCGCCGGGTCTCCGCCCGGCGTGGTCATCCCGGCCAGGATCTGCGCGAGCAGGGTCTGCGGCTGGATCTCCTTGAGTGCCTGATACGAGGAGAACGAGGCGCCGCGCGCCGATTGATACTGCCC
>NZ_JARWPM010000429.1 GCF_029869215.1 Nocardia carnea | reverse complement strand
CGGCGCCAATCCACCACATTCCGCAGGAAACCCAGCTCACCCAGGGGCGCGATATCCCGGAGCAGCAGCGCGGTCACCGCGCGGTGCTCATACGAGACATCGAAGTAGCGGGTGAGCAATTCGCGCGCGGCCACCGGCACCCGGTACCCGGGGGCGCCCGGCCGGGCCGCCACGGGCCGGCCGTATATCCGGCGGGCCGGTGCCGCGTGTATCCGGCTAGACGGTTTCCCCGATTTCGCCGACGACGCGCTGCAATTGCGCCCGGCCCTCGGCCAATTTGTAGGTGACGCAGGCGATCGCGCACTGGCCGGTTTCCACCCGCTCGGAGACGATCTTCGACCGTTCCATCAGCAGCTTGCTGGTTTCGACCACGTGGCGGGCCTCGAGTTCGTCCACCGTGTTCAGGCCCTCGCGGCGGCCGATCAGCATCGACGGGGTGACTTTCTCGACGATGCTGCGAATGAACCCTCCCGGCACCTCGCCGCCGTCGAGCGCATCCAGGGTCGCTTTGACCGCACCGCAGGTGTCGTGGCCGAGGACGACGATGAGCGGGACGTTCAGCACACCCACGCCGTACTCGATCGAACCCAGTACCGCGGCGTCGATGACATGACCCGCCGTACGCACCACGAACATATCGCCGAGGCCCTGATCGAAGATCAGTTCCGCGGCCACCCGGGAATCGCCGCAACCGAAAAGGACGGCGGTCGGGCTCTGGCCACCGACGAGCTTGGCTCGGTCGGCAGCACCCTGGCTAGGATGCAACAACGTGCCGTTGACGAAGCGCTCGTTTCCTTCACGCAGCGACTTCCAGGCACTCACCGGGTTGGACTGAGGCATGGTGTCCATTCTGCACGATTCGGTATTGCCCCCGGCTTCGGTCCCGTTACGGCGCGGCGTCGGTCCGCGCGTCGCCGGTGGTTTCGCACGGTGAGGTGGATGGAGCGAGTTCGGGTGAGCAGCAGAGCAGTCGCAGGATCGGAAGCGGGCGGGCACCGGGTTACGCCGGGACCGGCCGGCGTCGACGCCGACGCACTGATCGACTGGTATTCCCGTACCGCCCGCGATCTGCCCTGGCGCCGGCCCGGCGTCACGGCCTGGCAGATCCTGATGAGCGAGATCATGCTGCAGCAGACCCCGGTTTCGCGGGTCGAACCGGTTTGGCGTGAGTGGGTGGCGCGCTGGCCGGTGCCCTCGGCCATGGCGGCGGCGAGCGCGGGCGAGGTGCTGCGTGCCTGGGGCAAACTCGGATACCCCCGCCGGGCCCTGCGGTTGCACGAATGCGCGCGGGTATTGGCGACCGAGCACGCCGACGAGGTCCCCGATGATGTGGAGGTCTTGCTCGGGCTCCCCGGAATCGGGGCTTACACCGCGCGGGCGGTCGCCTGTTTCGCTTACGGACAGCGGGTTCCGGTGGTGGACACCAATGTTCGCCGCGTGGTGGCGCGCGCCGTGCACGGCCGCGGCGAGGCGGGTAACCCGGCAGCCCGCGATCTCCGCGACACCGAGGCGCTGCTGCCCCTCCGGGTCGACCGGGCGGCGGTGTTCTCCGCGGCGCTGATGGAACTCGGTGCCACGGTGTGCACCGCCCGCACACCCGACTGCACGCGCTGTCCGCTACCCCGCTGCGCCTGGGTCACGGCGGGCCGACCGGTGCAGGAATCCATGCGCCGGACCCAGAAGTACGAGGGCACCGACCGCCAGGCGCGCGGCCGGTTGCTGGATGTTTTGCGGGCAGCGACGGAGCCGGTGGACCGCATCCGCCTCGACCTGGCTTGGACCCGCGACCCCGGCCAGCGCGACCGCGCCCTCGATTCACTCTTGGTGGACGGCCTGATCGAGCAGACCGTGGACGGGCGCTTCGCCCTGGCCGGCGAGGGCTGAGACGGCTCCCGCGCGGGGGGCTACGTGGATCAGTTGTCCGGGATGGCATCGGCGGCGAGCACCCGGCCGAGGAACCGTTCGACGGCGGCGCGGTAGCGGACGGGCTGGTCATCGTGGACCAAGTGGCCCGCCTCGGGGATCACGATATGTTCGGCTGCCGGATGAAGGCCGGCCATCCGGCGCATCTGGCCGGGCGGGGTGATGGTGTGTTCGCCCTCGATCAGCAGGGTGGGTACGCGCACCTGTTCCCATTGCGACCAGAACGCGCGGGTGCCCCATTCCTCGGAGATATCGCGAAACGTGGCCACCTCCCCGTGCAGCCGATAGCCGTCCGGAGCCCGTTCGAACGAATTCAGGAAGTAACGACCGGCCACCGGACCGAAGAAATCCAGCATCTGGGCCTCGTCGGCGAACGGCTGCGGCCAGGCTTCGATCATGGCCGCCCAGTGTGCGGCCGTGCGGCCGGTGAAGTCGGCGGCCATATCCTCGACCACCAGCGCCCGGACCCGCTCCGGATACCCGGCGGCGAAAACCCATCCGTGCAGGCCACCCATGGAATGCCCGATAACGACCAGCCGCTCGGTGATCCCCGCGGTGGCCTCGGCGAGATCGGCGACGAACGCGTCGGTGGTGAGTTCGGCCGGAGCCGGACGGCCGTGCCCCGCGGCGTCGAAGGTGTACACATGGCCGTGGTCGCGTAACCACACCACCTGATCGGCCCAGGTCCGGGCGCTGCCCATCAGACCGTGCAGCAGCAGTATCGGGACCCCGGACCCGCCTTCGTCGTGCAACATCGGGTCGAGTGTATTCGGCACAGGTTTCACTAAGCTCGTGCTATGGCTGTTGTGAAAATCAATGCGATCGAGATTCCCGAGGGCGCGGGTCCCGAATTGGAGAAGCGGTTCGCCCACCGTGCGCATGCCGTCGAGAACTCCCCGGGGTTCCTCGGCTTCCAGTTGCTGCGACCGACTGCCGGGGAGAACCGGTATTTCGTCGTCACCCAGTGGGATTCCGAGGAATCCTTCGCGGCGTGGCGGGACGGGCCGGCCAAGGAAGCGCACGCCGGTCAGCAGAACAAGCCGGTGGCCACCGGTGCCTCACTGCTGGAGTTCGAGGTCGTGCTGGACGTGGCCGGCAAGAACGCCTGACCTTCGCCCTCACGGCCGTTGACCCGGTCCGGTTTCCCGGGCTCCCCGCAGGCGAGGGAGCCCGGGAAAACGATCAGGACTCCAGTGCCGCGTCCAAGGTGATCTCGTCCACGCCGGCCAGTGCCTTGCTCACCGGGCAACCCGATTTGGCCGCGGCGGCCGCCGTGGTGAAACCCGCGTTGTCCAGGCCGGATACCCGGCCGCGAACGGTCAGTGCGATACGGCTGATGCGGAATCCGCCGGCCGGGTCGGGGCCGAGAGTGACCGCCGCCGAGACGTCGAGGCTCTCCGGGGTACCACCGGCCTTGGCGATCTCGTTCGACAGGGCCATCGCGTAGCAGGACGCGTGCGCGCCCGCGATCAGTTCCTCCGGGCTGGTGGTGCCACCGGCCTCGTCGGCGGAACGTTTGGGGAAGGACACCTCGTACTTGCCGACCCCCGAGCTGACCAGCTCGACCTGGCCGGAGCCATCCTGCAGACCACCGGTCCATGCGGTGCGCGCGGTACGTGTGGGCATCACAATCCTTTCGAAGACGATTCGTTCGGGTCCGGTGTCGAACCTACTCGCACCACTCAACCGGCCGCAGAAGTTCGCTCGTCGAGGCGGGCCAGCGCCTTCGGCCAGGTCGCGCGGTATCGGTCGCGTGCGGCCTCGTCGGCAAATCCGCTGTGCCGCAGCCGTAACCGGATACCCCGAGGTTGTTTGACGAGCTCCACCCGGACCACGGTTTCCGCCCCTGCGGTACCCGCCGCACCCGTCACCCAGGTCATTTCGACGAGCCGGCCGGGCTCGAGCCGCAGAAACCGCCCGTAGTGCGGGTGCATACTCCCCTCGTGCCGGGTTTCGAAATAGAACGGCTCGTTCACCTCGGGCCGCATCCGTACGGTGGCGGGCTCCGCGAACCAGATATCGAAGCCCTGGGTCCACGCGAGGTACAGCAGTTCGGGCGAGGCTTTCATCACTCGCTCCACTGTCAGCTCGTACGGCCGCGCTGACAGGTCCGGTAAACGCACTTGCTGGTCGACCATCACTGGACCATACCCGCGCCGCGACGGGTGCCGCCGCCGATGCGGTGATCATCGTGCCGCCGCCGCGCGGTTTCGTATCCGAGGCGCGCGATTCGCCACGGCAATACCTCTGGCGCACGGCAAATCCGGGTGTGCAGCGCCGGGTTCGGCCCAGGGGCGAATAGGGTGGTGCAGGTGGAGAGTCCGCGATGACGAGCTGGCAGATGGTCGGACTGCTGAGCTGGCTGGCATTGGCCGCCGCTCTGGTGGTGATGGCGCGGCAGCAGCGTGCGCTCGTACAGGCTCGCCGAGAACGCGACGCCGCGGCGGATACCGCGGCACAGCGGCTACGGGAGCTCGAGGTGAGTACCGAACGCCTGCTGATCGCCCGGGAACTGCACGACGTGGTGGCACACAATCTTTCGCTGATCAATGTGCAGTCGGGGATGGCGCTGCAGCAGGTCGAGAACAAATCGGCGAAGGCCGCGGGAACGGTCGCCGAGATCAAGACCACGAGCCGCAACGCCCTCGAGGATGTGCAGGCCCTGCGGCACGCGATCCAGTCGGTGGATCCGGCCCGCTCCACCCCGCCCGCCGGCGAACAGCAGCCGCCACGCGACACCGGCACCCCTGCCCGGCGCGAACGTGAGAAACCGGCCCGGCGCGGCGGTTTCACCCGGCGCGACCGCACCTCGCCGAACCGCCCCCGCACCTCCGAACCCGCCGGACACGATGCCGCCCCACCGCCCGCACCGGCCCCAGCGCCGCGCGACCCGGATCCGACCATGTCCGACCTCGACGAACTCCTCCGCAAGCCCCGCATCGCCGGCCTGACCGTGCACACCCGGATCGTGGGCACGGCCGGATCGCTGCCCGCGGCCATCGACGAGGCCGCGACCCAGATCGTCACCGAATCACTGACCAACGTTCTGCTGCACGCGCCGGGCGCCGAAGCCACGGTAACCGTCCGTTTCACCGCCGACTCGGTCGACCTCACCATCGACAACACCCGGCCCACCGGCAAACCCGAACACACCGGCCCCACCCGTGGAATGGGCATCATCGCCATGCGCGAACGCACCCACGCGCTGGGCGGGGCGCTGACCGCCGGGCCGAAACCCAGCGGCGGCTATCGGGTCGCGGCGCGCCTACCGAGCCGCCCCCTGCGGGCGGTGGATCCGGACCGGACCTCGCGGTCGCGATCGGGATCGGCCGAGAGCAAACGGGCTACACCGACGGCTTCCGACAACTCCGGTACGCGCGAGCCCGAACGTCGGCCTGTCGAAACAGCCCCCACGTCAACGGAATAGGCCGCCACCGCGGTTCCCGCAGTCGGGCCACCGGCAACCGCGGCAGGTACCTGCCGTCGCTATCGTCCGGCCGGGGCTCGCTCCCCGCGGCCGGTGAACCATCGGTGCGGACCACCGAAGTCCGGAATCACCCTCCCGGATTGGAATCGCGGCGTTCTTCATCGGTGAACCCCGCGGCGCGGGCCGCCCCGGGAGCTCCTGGGGCTTGCAGACGGCCCGAATACGCACCGGCCGCCCGAAAAACGCCCTGTACCCCGGCGGGTGCGGCGCCGTAGGTGATCGACTGCTGGGGTGCGAAACCCAGTTCGGTGCCGATCTGTACGGCGTCCATATTGGCGCCGAGGAACAGGAAATCCCAGTTGTACTGGTTCTGTTGCTGTTCGATCAGCGAGCGGACGGCCGCGTGGGTCCATTCGCGGCTGGAGTTCTCGTGGCCGTCGGTGAGGATGACGACGATCACGGTGCCGGGCCGCTCGGATTCCGGGCGGCCCGCCAGTTCCGTGCCGATATCGGTGACCAGTTTCCCGATCCCGTCGTACAGTGCGGTACCGCCGCGGGGTTGCAGAACCGGTGGCGGCACTTGCTCGAGGGGGATGTTCGAATACAGGCATTCGTACTCGGTGTCGAATTGCGCGAAGGTCACCCGCACGGTTTTCTCGACCTTGCGCTGCTCCTCGAAGAAGGCGGCCAGCCCGCCCTCGGTATCGGATTTGATCGACTGCATGGAGCCGGAGCGGTCCAGCAGGACGGCGATCAGGCTCTGGTCGGGATCAGTCATCGTTCACCCCCGGTTCGGAATGGACCTGTACCCCCACCCTACGTCCCGTGCCGACCGGCCGCCGCCGAATTCCGGGCAGCCGGCTCAGCGCTTCTGGATATGCGAAAGGGCCTGTCCCGCTGTGCAATACAGCTGGACAGGCCCTTCGCGGTATGGGATTACTCGCCCGAGGCGGCCTCGGCCGGGCCCTCGCCCGCACCGGTCAGCACGACCTCCGGCTTCTTCTCACCCTCGTCCTTGGTGAGCTTGGCCTTCGGGGTGAAGGTGAAGCGGGCGTCCTCGCCGGAGCCTTCGCCGTCCCAGCCCTCGACATCGACCACCACGTTCTGGCCGGGGCCGATCTCGCCGAAGAGGATCTTCTCCGAGAGCTGATCCTCGATCTCGCGCTGGATGGTGCGACGCAGCGGCCGGGCACCCAGCACCGGGTCGAACCCGCGCTTGGCGAGCAGGCTCTTGGCCTTGTCGGTGAGCTCCATCGACATATCCTTGTTCTTCAACTGAACGCCGACGCGGCTGATCATCAGATCCACCATCTCCACGATCTGCTCGGTGGTGAGCTGGTGGAAGACGATCACGTCGTCGATACGGTTGAGGAACTCGGGCCGGAAATGCTTCTTCAGCTCGTCGTTGACCTTGAGCTTCATCCGCTCGTAGTTCGAGCCCTCGTTGTTCGACTGGGTGAAGCCCAGGCCGACCGCCTTCGAGATGTCCTGCGTGCCGAGGTTCGAGGTGAAGATCAGCACCGTGTTCTTGAAGTCGACCGTGCGGCCCTGGCCGTCGGTGAGGCGACCGTCCTCGAGAACCTGCAACAGGGTGTTGTAGATCTCCTGGTGGGCCTTCTCGATCTCGTCGAACAGCACGACCGAGAACGGCTTGCGGCGCACCTTCTCGGTGAGCTGGCCGCCCTCTTCGTAGCCGACGTACCCGGGAGGGGCACCGAACAGCCGCGAAGCGGTGAAGCGATCGTGGAACTCGCCCATATCGATCTGGATGAGCGCGTCGTCGTCGCCGAACAGGAAGTTCGCCAGCGCCTTGGACAGCTCGGTCTTACCGACACCGGACGGACCGGCGAAGATGAACGAGCCGGACGGGCGCTTCGGATCCTTCAGGCCGGCACGCGTACGGCGGATGGCCTTGGAGACGGCCTTCACCGCATCCTCCTGGCCGATGATCCGCTTGTGCAGCTCGTCCTCCATACGGAGCAGACGGGTGGTCTCCTCCTCGGTGAGCTTGAACACGGGGATACCGGTCCAGTTGGCCAGCACCTCGGCGATCTGCTCGTCGTCGACCTCGGCCACGACGTCCAGGTCACCGGAACGCCACTGCTTCTCCCGCTCGGCGCGCTTGGCGACGAGCTGCTTCTCCTTGTCGCGCAGCCGCGCGGCCTTCTCGAAGTCCTGCGCGTCGATCGCCGATTCCTTCTCCCGGCGCGCGTCGGCGATCTTGTCGTCGAATTCACGCAGGTCCGGCGGGGCGGTCATCCGGCGGATACGCATCCGGGCGCCGGCCTCGTCGATCAGGTCGATCGCCTTGTCCGGCAGGAACCGGTCGTTGATGTAGCGGTCGGCCAGGGTGGCGGCGGCGACCAGGGCGCCATCGGTGATGGAGACCCGGTGGTGCGCCTCGTAGCGGTCGCGCAGACCCTTCAGGATGTTGATGGTGTGCTCGACGGTCGGCTCGCCCACCTGCACCGGCTGGAAGCGGCGTTCCAGGGCGGCATCCTTCTCGATGTACTTGCGGTACTCGTCGAGGGTGGTGGCGCCGATGGTCTGCAGCTCACCGCGGGCCAGTTTCGGCTTCAGAATCGAGGCCGCGTCGATGGCGCCCTCGGCGGCACCCGCACCGACCAGCGTATGCAGCTCGTCGATGAACAGGATGATGTCGCCGCGGGTGTTGATCTCCTTGAGCACCTTCTTCAGGCGCTCCTCGAAATCACCGCGGTAGCGGCTGCCCGCGACCAGGGAACCCAGGTCGAGGGTGTAGAGCTGCTTATCCTTCAGCGTCTCGGGGACCTCGCCGTTGACGATGGCCTGAGCCAGGCCCTCCACCACGGCGGTCTTACCGACACCGGGCTCGCCGATCAGCACCGGGTTGTTCTTGGTACGGCGGCTGAGCACCTGCATGACCCGCTCGATCTCCTTCGAGCGGCCGATCACGGGGTCGAGCTTGCCCTCCAGCGCGGCCTGGGTGAGGTTACGGCCGAACTGGTCGAGGACCAGCGAGGTGGACGGGGTACCCGTCTCGCCGCGGGCACCGGATTCCACCGGCTCCTTGCCCTGGTAACCGGACAGCAGCTGGATGACCTGCTGGCGGACCCGGTTGAGGTCGGCGCCGAGCTTCACCAGGACCTGGGCCGCAACTCCCTCGCCCTCACGGATGAGGCCCAGCAGGATGTGCTCGGTACCGATGTAGTTGTGGCCGAGCTGCAGCGCCTCGCGCAGGCTCAGTTCCAGCACCTTCTTGGCGCGTGGAGTGAACGGGATATGACCGGACGGGGCCTGCTGGCCCTGGCCGATGATCTCCTCGACCTGGCTGCGCACGCCCTCCAGCGAGATGCCGAGCGACTCCAGCGACTTGGCCGCGACACCTTCACCCTCGTGGATCAGACCCAGCAGGATGTGCTCGGTGCCGATGTAGTTGTGGTTGAGCATCCGGGCCTCTTCTTGGGCCAGGACGACGACACGCCTCGCGCGGTCGGTGAACCTCTCGAACATCGCTCCCTCACTCTCCTGCTCCGGACTCTATGGCCGGCTGACGCCGTGGTGTGTCGTGGACAACCGTCGGACTCAGCCTGCCATGAAGGCCAGGGGTTGCGGCCCCCGCCTCCCACTCTAGTTGGCGGGTGGTCACACTGCCGCCGGTCCACCCTAATGATCTGCAGCCGGTCGCAGCGCTATTCACTCATAACGCCCATACCCACGGATTCGTTTCCCACTCCGGTTTTGCCCAGAGCGAACACCCGGACTTCCCCGCACCGGGGATACGCGCAGGTCTACAGGTCGCGGTCGGTGATGAGCCCGCTACGCATGGCCAGCCCCGCCAGCCGGACCCGCTTCTGGTTCTGCGGCAGGTCCTCGACACCGAATTTGGCGAACAACGCGCGCAAATGTGTTTTGACGGCGTCGACGCTGAGGTACAGCTCGTCGGCGATCTGCTGGTTGGAGGCGGGAGCGGCGAATCCGGCGTCGCCCTTGTAGGGGCGGCACAGCGCGATCAGCACGCCCCGCTGCGCCTCCGTCAACGACCGGACGGTCGGGATGCCGGCACTGGAGGCCCGGGTCGCATCGTCGGCGACCCCGTTGAAATCGTGGAACGACACCAGCGAGGTGCCCATCCGGATGCGGTCGCCCGGCATGAGCCGGCGGCGGCCGTGCAACCGCTCGCCGTTGACGAACGTGCCGTTACGGGACAGGCCGTCGTCCACGATGGTCCATTGCGCGGCGAGATACTCCACGGCGGCGTGCAGCCGCGAAACCTCGGCATCCCAGCGCAGCGAGAGATCGGCACCGGCCGACCGGCCGATCGTGATCCGCTGACGATCGGGGCTCAGCATCACCTCGCGGCGGCGGCCTTCGTCATCGGTGAATCGTAGGAACGAGCCGGCGGATCCGGACACTGCGCCGCTACCTGACCTCTCCATACCGGCAGCAACTGCCGAAATACCACCCCGACCCCCGTACCGCGTTCGCACCGGGCCCGGTACAACCAACACCCCTATGGTGCCGGGCGAGCAGGCGGTCGAGCAAGACTGAACACCGCTGAGCGCAGTGACCCCGGCGCGCAACGCCGGGGCCAGCGGTAATTCCAATTGGCTATCGAGAAAGACCGTACCGTCGCCCGCTTCGGCGGAAATACCTGCCGAACGACGGTTGAAAGAAGAACTATCCCTTCGAGGCCTTGTTGTACGCGTCGGTGATATCGGCGGAGATACGACCCCGCGCGGAAACCTTGTGACCATTCCGGCGCGCCCACTCACGAATTGCCGCGCTTTGTTCGCGATCCATCGTTGCCCGGCCCTTGCTGTTACCACCGGCCGCGGCGACCGCGGACTTCACCCGACGCCGGCCGCTCACCCGGCGGGCGCTGGAAACCCACTGCTCCAACTCGTCCCGAAGCTTCGCCGCATTCGAAGACGACAGGTCGATCTCGTACGACACCCCATCGATTGCAAACTCGATGGTCTCGTCCGCGATGGACTCACCGTCGACATCGTCGATCAGGCTAACGGTGACCTTCTTTGCCATGAGATGAACGTCCTCTCGAAATCGTGCGGCCCGCAAAAATCAGGCCGGATTACCCGAGGCAAGAATACCTCGAATTCGGAAAATTCCAAGACGAGCGATCGGCTATGCAAACCGTTCGCTCAACGGCCGGCGGGCCGCACTATTGGGAACAGTATCGTTTCCCGGATTCCCAATCCGGTGAGCGCCATCAACAACCGATCGATTCCCATACCCGTTCCGGTTGTCGGCGGCATGCCGTGTTCCATCGCGGCCAGGAAGTCTTCGTCCAGCACCATTGCCTCGTCGTCCCCGGCCGCGGCCAGCCGCGCCTGATCGACGAACCGCTCACGCTGAACGACCGGATCGACCAACTCCGAATAACCCGTGGCCAACTCGAAGCCGCGGACATACAGATCCCACTTCTCGGCCACCCCTGCGCGCGACCGGTGCTGCCTGGTCAACGGGGAGGTCTCGACCGGGAAATCACGAACGAAAGTGGGCATGTACAGCTTGTCGCCGTAGCAGTGCTCCCAGAGTTCCTCCACCAGTTTGCCGTGCCCGTAGCCCTTCCCTTCGGGAATTTCGAGACCTTCCCGTTCGGCAAGCGCCAGCAATTCCGGAACAGTTGTTTCCGGAGTCACCTCGACACCCAGCGACTCCGATAGCGAGGGATACATCTCGACCGTTGTCCACTCGCCACCGAGATCGTATTCCGTACCGTCGGCCAGTGTCACGATCTGTGTTCCCAGGGCCTCCTGCGCGACTTCCTGGATCAATTCCCGGATCATCCGCGCGGAGTCGTCGTAGGTGCCGTACGCCTGATAAGTTTCGAGCATCGCGAACTCGGGCGAATGGGTCGAATCGGCACCCTCGTTACGGAAGTTACGGTTGATCTCGAACACTCGCTCGAGCCCACCGACAACGCAGCGCTTCAGAAAAAGCTCCGGCGCAATGCGCAGGTAGAGGTCCATATCGAGCGCGTTGGAATGGGTCCGGAACGGGCGCGCGGCGGCGCCGCCGTGCAAGGTCTGCAACATCGGCGTCTCGACCTCGAGGAAACCCCGGCGTTCGAGCGCGTTGCGCAGTGCGCGCACCACCGCGACCCGGGTCCGGGCCGTTTCCCGGGCCTCGGGGCGCACGATCAGGTCCACATAGCGCTGGCGGACCCGCGACTCCTCGCTCATCTCTTTGTGCGCGACGGGCAGCGGGCGTAATGCCTTCGATGCCATGGACCAGGAATCGGCCATAACACTCAATTCCCCCGTACGCGACGAGATGACCTCGCCGTGCACGAAAACCACATCGCCGAGATCCACATCGGCTTTCCAAGCCGCCAGTGCCTCGGCGCCCACCCCGTTCAGGCTGATCATCGCCTGCAACGTGGTGCCGTCACCCTCCTGCAACTGTGCGAAACACAATTTGCCGGTATTGCGCATGAAGATGACCCGCCCGGCCACACCCACCTGCTGCCCGGTCGCGGTATCGGCTGCGAGATCGGGATGAGCGGCGCGGATTTCGGCCAGGGTGTGCGTGCGGGGCACCACCACCGGATATGCCTCGGTACCGGCCGCGAGTAGCCGTTCCCGCTTCTCGCGCCGGATCCGCATCTGCTCGGGGATGTCGTCGACTTCCGCGGATCGGCCGGATCGCCCCGCGGGAACAGTGCCCGCGGAGCCGCCGGATGACGAGGAGTTCGGGTTGCTCACAGCGAACCACCCTAGCGTGCACGGCAAATCGATTCGTCAGCCGCCCGCCCCTCGACCGCGCGATAAGGAATCGGCGCGGTCGCCTCCGGGGGTGGCGGCGGCAGAAATAGACCATTTGGTTGCTTCGGCAATTCCGCGTGCGTCCGCCCGATGCGGAAATGTATTGCGCTCCGGACGTATTCGCCGCCCGGTACGAACAATTCAGAGAACGGCGAGCGAACGGACTTCTCTGGTGAAGTGCTCGGCTCCGGTCGCGACCGTGCGCAAACCGGCGGCGACCAGGGCCTGATATCCGCCGACCAGATCGGTCGCCCGGTGCAACCCCAATTGACGCAAGGAAGCCGCCGCCAGGCTCGAGGTATAACCCTGCGAGCACACCACGATCCATTCGACATCGTGATCGGTGGCCAGGGCGAGCCGGGCCGAACTACTCGGGTCCAGGCGCCACTCCAGCACATTCCGTTCGATAACCAGCGCTCCGGGCAGTGCACCCTCCTGTGCGCGCTGCGCCGCGGGCCGGATATCCACCAGGATCGCGCCCCGCGCCACCGCTGCCGGTAATTCGACGGGCCGGATCCGCCGCAATTGCGCGCGGGCGTTGTCGAGCATTTGGTCGATGGTCAGTGGCGGCATCAGAGATCACCCTCGGGCTGGTCGGTGAGAACGGTATGAGTACGTCGGAGGCTGCCGTGCCCGGTTACCTCGTAATAGGACATGGCGGTGAGCGGGGGCGAATAGGCGTGCACGCTCAGCGTGGGATCCAGCGGTCCGGTATCGGGCTGCCCGGAAACCGCGATCCGCTCGGAGGCGCGGACGACATCGTGCACCCAGCCGATCGGGAATGCGGCCTGATCCCCGGCCGCCAGCACCCGGTGCCGTAGCTCCGAACCGTTCCACCGGTACTCGGCGAGCGCACCGCTGAGTACGGTCAACGCACCGAGCGAACCGGCGTGATCGTGCAATTTCGTGGATTTATCCGGCGTCCAGCTGATCAACCAGATATCGACCTCGTCATCGGCGACCAGCCGGGTGGCCCAGCGGTCCACCAGCGGCCACCGGCCGTCGGCCGGGAGTAGATGGTCGTACCGGCCGGCGAGAACGTCCTCGCCGGTTTCGTCGGTCAGCCGCAAAAGGTCTGCCGGACGGAGCCGAGTCGGCAATGCCGGGGAAATCGGGCGATCGGGAATCGGATCGGCCGCGGCGGTATCACGAATCGAAGGCCGGGCAACGGAGGAAAGAACAGGGGAACGCATCTGCGCATCTCCAGGAGGAATGAGTTCGGTCGAGGAATCCGGAATGCCTCGACTGGCCGAGGCGAATCAGCCTCGACAACACTCCTGGGTACGCACGCGCTTCAGCACACGGCGAGCTTAGCAATATGGGACCGGCACGGCCACAGCCGGCTCGGCGGAATACATCACATTCGCGCGACCGCGCCGCGACCGCGCCGCTGGTTGCGTTCATAGACCAACCGCAGACCCGTCAACGTGAGATGCGGGCGATGATGTTCGATGGTCTCCGATTCGTCCAGAATCAGCGGCGCCGCGGGACCCGTCGCGACCACGGCGATATCGTCGCCGGCGAAACCGTCGATATCGTCGCGGATCCGATCGACCAGACCGTCCACCAAGCCGGCGAATCCGAACACCGCGCCCGCCTGAATACATTCGACGCTGTTCTTACCGACCACCGATCGGGGCCGGGTCAATTCGACCCGGCGCAGCGCGGCCCGCTCGATCAGCGCCTCGGTCGCGATCTCCACACCCGGCGCGATCACACCGCCGAGGAACTCACCCTTCGCCGACACCAGATCGACGCAGGTCGATATTCCGAAATCCACCACGATCGCGGCGGTGCCGTATTCGTGATAGGCGGCCAGACTGTTCACGATGCGGTCCGCGCCCACCTCTTTGGGGTTGTCCACCAGCAATGGGATACCGGTGCGGACACCGGGCTCCACCAGCACATGGGGTACGTGCTGCCAGTAGCGCTCCAGCATCAGCCGCATCTCGCGCAGTACCGGCGGGACGGTGGACAGGCCCGCCACCCCGGTCACCTCGTCGAGCTCGGCACCCACCAGGCCGCGCAGGCTCATCGCGAACTCGTCGGCGGTATGCAACGGATTGGTATGGATCCGCCAATGCCGCACCAGATCGGCCCCCGGCTCGGTTCCGTTCAGCAGCCCGACAACGGTGCTGGTGGTGCGGACGTCGATGGTCAGCAGCATCCTTCTACCGCAGCGCTCAGACCAGCGACAGGTTGCGGGGGCTGAGCAGATCCGACCCCTCCGGTGCATGGGCCGGATCGGAACCCAGCTCGACCGGGCGGTTACGGGAATCGACGAACACGACCTTCGGCTCGTACTCGCGCAACTCGGCCTCGTCCATCATCCCGTACGCGATCAGAATGACCAGGTCACCCGGGTTGACCAGATGGGCGGCGGCACCGTTGATACCGATCACCCCGGAGCCACGCTCGCCCGCGATGATGTAGGTCTCCAGCCGGGCACCGTTGTCGATATCGACGATGCAGACCTGTTCGCCCTCCAGCAGATCGGCGGCATCCAGCAAATCCTGATCCACGGTCACCGATCCGACGTAATGCAGATCGGCATGGGTCACGGTGGCCCGGTGGATCTTCGACTTCATCATGGTCCGCAACATCACTGTCGCCCTTCTGTGTTGATCGGCGCCGCCTTCGGCGGCGCGGGGTTCGGAGGTGAACCGATTGGAGGGCCGAAAAGCGTGCTGTCCGCGCAGGTACTCACTGTCCGGCACCTGCGGAAGTGCCGACACCGGCTGCCGCTGTTCCGGACCGGCTCGTATCGGCGTCGGGGTGGCCGTCCAGTTGCACGCCGAGCTGGACGGGGGCGTTGTCGATGAGGCGGGTGGAGCCGACGCGGGCCGCGACGAGGAGGCGGGCGTTGCCGGTCTCCGGGGCGGGGCCCAGGTCCGCGGCGCGCAGTTCGAGGTAGTCCACCGCGATCTCCGGGGCGGCGTTCAGTACCGACCGGGCGGCATCGAGGACAGCCTGCGGGCCGGCCGCGCCGGACCGGGTACCGGCCAGGAGGGCGGCCGACAGGGTGGTCGCGAGTTCGCGCTGGGCGGGGTCGAGGTAGCGGTTGCGGGAGGACATGGCCAGGCCGTCGGCCTCGCGGACGGTGGGCACCGGAACGATTTTCACGTCGAAGTTCAGGTCGCGGACCAGCTGCCGGATCAGGGCCAGCTGCTGGTAATCCTTCTCCCCGAAGAACGCCTCGTGCGGGGCCACGATCTGCAACAGCTTCGCCACCACGGTGAGCATTCCGGCGAAATGGGTCGGCCGGGACGCGCCCTCGAGTTCGGCACCCAGCGGGCCCGGCTGCACCGTGGTGCGCGGACCGTCGGGGTACATATCCCCGGCACTCGGGGCGAACACCAGGGCGACACCTTCGGCGCGCAGCAATTCGACATCCGCGTCGAGTGTCCGCGGATAGGCGTCGAGATCCTCGCCGGCACCGAATTGCAGCGGGTTGACGAAGATCGAAACCACGACCACCTGGTTGGTGCGTTTGGCACGCCGGACCAGCTCCAGATGCCCCTCGTGCAAGGCGCCCATGGTGGGCACGAAGCCCACCGTACGGCCGGCGGCGCGCAACGCGCGGACAGTTTTGGCCAGTACCGCAGGGTCGTGCTGCACCGTCAGTTCACCGGTGCGGAAAGCCCCGCGCAGAGATTCGACGCTCATGCGCCCTCCTTCGAAGCGGAATGACCCTCCAGCAGGTCCCGGAGTTCGGCGGGTGCCTGGGCCCGTTCGGCGGTGCGCCGCGACAGCGCCCGATATCCCGCGGCGACCTGCGGGTCGGCCGCGGCGAGCGCATCCAGGTGCGCGGCCACGGCCACGGTATCGCCGCGGGCCACCGGACCCGTCAGAGCGGCCTGGCCGCGGCGCAGCGCGTTGTCCAGCGCGGCGGACGCCAGCGGTGCGAGCAGACGCTCGGGCAGGCCGTTCGGCTGGTCGTCGACCGTTTGCTGACCGAGCAGCCCCGGCCCGGCCAGCGCTTCGCGCAGCGCCTGTACCGCGTCGAGTACCAGCGTGACCAGATGGTTGCTGCCATGGGCGAGGGCGGCGTGGTAGAGCGTACGGTTTTCCTCGGCCACCCGGACCGGTTCCCCGCCCATCTCGATGACCAGTGACTGCGCGATCGCGTAGCCGATCTCGTCGGCCGCGGTGATCCCGAAACACGCGTTCGCCAAACGCGCCAGATCCTCGTCGTGGCCGGTGAAGGTCATCGCGGGGTGGATGGCCAGCGGCCGGGCGCCGGCCTGGGCCAGCGGCGCCAGGATTCCGATGCCGTTGGCACCGGAGGTGTGCGCGACGATCGTGCCGGGCCGGACCGTCCGCGCACTCGCCAAACCACGGACCAGGCCGGCCAGTTCGGCGTCCGGCACCGCGAGGATCAGTAGTTCGCTCCGGGCGGCGACCTCTTCCACGGGCAGGATCTGCGATTCGGGCAGCCGGGTACGCGCCCGGTGCACGGAGGCATCGGAGATGGCGGCTACGCCGAACACGACATGTCCGGCGCGCTCGAGCGCGGCGCCGAGTGCTGATCCCACACGTCCCGCCGAGACGATTCCCACCGTCAGTCGTGCGGGCGCCGGATCACCACTCGCGGCCGAATTGCCAGGAGTTACGCGTGGCGAGGTCACCAGTGTCCTCTCGAAGTCGTTCCAGTCCCGCTCTGCGGGTACCGGACGTTACGCATCGAGGATAGGACCGCGGTCCACCGATGCGCCATGTGCGCGCCGGGTGATCTCCACCGCACTCGCGCTGCGCCGCACTTCAGGAGCTGCGCTGCTCTTCTTCCTGGCGCAGGTTCGCCATGATCTCGGCCACCGACAACCGGCGCGAACCGCTCGGGTCGGCCTGGGTGCGGCGGCGCCGGGAGTTCCGGGACGACAATTTGGCCGGTATCCGGGAGATCCGTTCCCGGGACTTCCCGGCCGCGGCCTTCTCCGCCGGGTCCGTTTGTGGCTGCGCCGGACGTTGCGCGGGAATGGGCGGCACCGGCGGTCCGTGGAACTCCGCAGCCGGGTGCGGCGGGCCTTGTACGGTCTCGGCGTGGCCCGCCCGGCCGTAACCGTCGGCCTGGGCCGGATCGTCCTGCACCTCGGTGAACGCGTCCGACCAGCTCGGCCCGGAAATATCGGCGGTCGCGCGAACGTACGGCGGCTCGTCGTCGAGCCGCACGATCGCTGTTTCGGCCGTCACCGGAGCATCATCGGGACTCGCGAAACGGGGCCGGCTCGGATGGTCGCTGTCGTAGACGGGAGTCACGCCGTTGCGTTCGCCGGCCGGCGCCGCGGCATCGGCCGCCGAATCGGCGCGGCCCTCGCCCGCCGGATCGACCACATCGCCGACGGCCGGATCGACCGGCTCACCGGCCTCCGGATCGACCCAGCCGTCCGCCGCGTGCGACCAGCTAGCGGCCACGTTCGCCCAGGCGTCCACGGCCCGGCGCTCACCGTCCTCGCCACCGGGCCAGGTACCCGCCGCCCCCGGCCGGTCCTGACCGTTGGGCCAGGCATCCGTGACCACGGGCCCTTCCCCGGCGCTGGGCAACTCCTGGACGCGGAAGGCCGCGGCCCGCAGTGCCGGTCGCTCCGGCGGAAGTTCCCCGTCGAACAGGCGCTGCAACTGGCGGCGCAGCACCGCCAGTTCGGCACGTAACGCGGCCATCTCCGACGCGTCGGCGCCGACTTCCGCCCGCACCCGCGCCTCGACCCCGAGATCGTGTTCGCGGCGGGCGCTGATCTCGCGTTCGAGTTCGATTTCGTAGGTGCGGCGCAGGTCGCGCACCTTGGTCTGGTACCGGCTCACCGCCCAGGCGCCGAGCACCGCCGCCCACAGTGCGACCACCAAGCCCACCCGCAGGAACTGCACCTTGTCGCTGAAGACCAGGAAAACGCTGGCCACCAGGCCGAGCAGAACCAGGGCGCCGAGGAAAAGTTTGCCCACATCTTCCCGGCGGCGCGCGGAAGAACTACTGCGGGACGGTGACACCATGACCGCAAGGGTAGCCGCGTTCGGCAGCCTCGCCCAGGTCGGGAAAGGCGTGATCGATCACCGAGAACGCGGCGGTCACAATGTGTTCACGAAGGGGCGGGATCGGTCGGGTCGTCCGGGGCCCGGCAACAGTACTCGAGCCACAACGCGGCGACGACCAGCGCGATACCCGCACCACAGCCGATGAGGGCGCCCGGATAGTCGGCGTCGGCGGCTCGGAGATCGCCGCGCTGCGGGAAGATCCACAGCAGGAACCCCAGCCAGACACCGGCGACCAGCGAACCGACTTGCGCCGATGCCTTCGCCAGGGCAAGTGCGCGGGCGACCGTGATCGGATGCAGCCGGCGGCCGTCCGCACCGATCTCACTGTTGCCGACCCGGATTCGGATATAGAAGCCCAGTACGGCTTCCAGCAGCGCCACCGGGTAGAGCGAAGCCCCCGCCAGCGACGAGATCGGCGGGAAACTGCCGTACGCCAGCCGAGTGGCCACCCAGGCGATCACGGCCGCGATCGCGACATTGGCCAACAGCTCCCGGATACGGGTGGGTTTCAACTTCGTATCGTCGTCGTCGGGCCCGCCGCTGGTGTTCTTGTCACCGCCCCCGAGAGTCATGGTGCGGCTCCCCCGGCAGATGCCAGCGTGTGGCCGGTACGCCGGACCCCGGCGACCTCCGCGGCGTCCAGTTCCGCCAGCAGTTCCCGCACCGGGCGGGCGGCACCGGCCACCTCGAGTACGGCATCCGGCTCCACATCCAGCCACGGAACCAGCACGAATGCCCGCTCGTGCGCCCGTGGGTGCGGCAGGGTCAGTTCGGGGTCGGTGCTGCGGCAGGCGCGGAAACCACCGGGGGCCGGTTCGGCACAGGTGACGATATCCACGTCGAGTGTCCGGGCCCCCCAGCGCACCGTTCGTTCCCGTCCGGCGGCCCGTTCGAGCCGCCGGCCGTGTGCGAGCCAGTCGCGGCAGTCGTAGGCCGGGTCCTCGGCGATCAGGACGGCGTTGAGGAAATCGTCCTGCTCCACCCCGCCCCACGGCGCGGTGGTGTACACGGGCGAGACCGCCCGGATACGCGGGCCGAATCCGGCGACGGCGCCGCGCAGCAACGCGAGCCGGTCCCCCAGGTTCGAGCCGATGGACAGGATCGCGCGCGTCATCGCGGCCCCTGTTCACGGCTACCGGAGGTAACGACCCGCACATCGGTGAAACGATGCGGTATCGGCGCGCTCGGCTTGTGCAGCACCACCTCGGCGTCGGCGACACCGGGCACGGCGCGGACCCGTTCGGCGATTTCGGCGGCGACGGTTTCGATCAGATTCCGTGGTGGCCCCTGCACAATGCCCACCGCCAGATCGGCGAGAGCGCCGTAATCCACGGTATGGGCGAGATCGTCGGTGGCCGCGGCGGCGGAGATATCGGTCCAGACCGTGAGATCGACGACGAATTCCTGCCCGTCCCGGCGTTCGTGCTCGAAAACCCCGTGATAACCGAAAACGCGCAGACCACGCAGTTCGATCCGATCGCCGGGCCGGGTGCTCACCGGACGGCTCCCGCGGCGGCGCGGCGCCAGGCGTCGGTGACCGCGATCGCGTCCTGCGAACCACGCACATCGTGCACCCGCACGCCCCAGGCGCCGTGCCAGGCGGCGAGCGCGGAGATCGTCGCGGTCGCGGTTTCCCGCCCGGACGGCGGACGCGGACCGGTCTGATCGCCCAGCAGCGAACCCAGGAACCGCTTACGGGAGGCTCCGATCAGCACCGGGAAACCGTCGGCGACGAAACGGTCCAGCGCCGCGAGCAGTGCCCAGTTGTGCTCGGCGTTCTTCGCGAACCCGAGGCCGGGATCGAGAATGAGCCGGGCCGGGTCCACCCCCGCGGCGACCGCGTGCCGCACCTGGACCCCGAGTTCGGCCTGCACTTCGGCCACGACATCGTCGTAGTGATCGGCCGGGCCGGTATGCCGGTAATCGGCGGCGGCCCGCCAGTGCATGAGGATCCACGGGATATCGGCTGCCGCGACCACCTCGGCCATCGCCGGATCAGCACGTCCGCCGGATACATCGTTGATCACCGACACCCCGGCCGCGACGGCCGCCTCCGCGACCACGGCCCGCATGGTGTCGACGCTGGTGGGCACGCCGGCCGCGACCAGCCCGGTGATGACGGGCACCACCCGTTCGATCTCGGTGTCCGCCTCGACCCGCACCGCGCCGGGCCGCGTGGATTCGCCGCCCACGTCGATGATGTCGGCGCCGGTCTCGTAGAGCCGCACCCCGTGCTCGATCGCCCGGTCGGGGTCCAGGTAGCGGCCGCCGTCGGAGAACGAATCGCTGGTCACGTTCACGATGCCCATGACGACGCACGACCGGCCCGGACGAGGGGTGATACCCGGCCGGGGTACCACACCGGTCAGGGTCGGGGTGCTGGTGATCGGCGGCTGATCGCTCACTTGCGCAGGATCAGGTCGAGGGCCTCGGCGCGCGAGGCCGAGTTGGTCTGCAACAGCCCGCGTACCGCGGAGGTGGTGGTGCTGGCCCCGGGTTTGCGGATACCGCGCATGGCCATACACAGATGTTCGGCCTCGACCACCACGATCGCGCCCCGCGGATCCAGTTTGCGCATCACCGCGTCCGCGATCTGGCTGGTCAGCCGTTCCTGGACCTGCGGCCGCTTGGCGTACAGGTCCACCAGGCGGGCCAGTTTCGACAGGCCGGTCACCCGCCCGTGCGGGCCCGGGATATAGCCGACGTGCGCGACTCCGTGGAACGACACCAGATGATGTTCGCAGGTCGAGTACATGGGGATATCGCGGACGAGTACCAATTCCTGATGTTCCTCGTCGAAGGTGGTGTTCAGCACCGCGTCGGGTTCGACGTACAGGCCCGCGAACATTTCCCGGTAGGCGCGCGCGACCCGGGCGGGCGTATCGACCAGCCCCGGCCGGTCGGGGTTTTCCCCGACCGCGAGCAGCAGCTCCCGTACGGCGTTCTCGGCACGCACCTGGTCGAACGGCTTACCCGTGTGCCGGGCGATCAATTCCGGCAGCGGACCGCCGGTCTCGCCCAATTCGGCGGGAATACCGGTCGTATGGCCGTTGGTCTGCTGATCGGCCGACATAGGACACCTCCACATCTCGGGCGCGGCAGTACTCACCGGGCGCCGAACAGGTCCGAGCGTAATCGGCGCCGGATTACTGCCGGCCGTTCGGGCCGTCCCAGGAGTGTGCGCCGCCACGTCCGGGCTCCTCGCCGGACCCGTAACCGGAATCGCCCTGGCCACGGTCGTAGGACGGCCCGCCCTCGTGCCGTTGCCCGCCGGGGTCGGTACCCGGGTGAGCGTGGCGCGGCTGCTCGGCCGCGGGACCGCCGTAGCCGCGTTCGGCGGGCGGGGCCTGCGGCTGTTCACGCGGCGGCCAACCGGGTGCCGACCAGCCGGCGGGGGCGCCGTAATCCGGGCGCGACCCCTGCGTCCCGCCGCGCGGATAGACGGGCGCGGGCTGCTGCGGCACCGGATAGCCGGCCGGGGGCTGCCCGTAACCGGGTTGCGCGACCGGGCCGCCCGGATACCCGGCGGGCTGCGGCAGGCTGCCCGCGGCGGCGGGCTCGCCCTGGGCGACCCCGGCCGGAATCTTGGGTTCCGGCGGCCAGGGCTCACCGCGTTCGGCGGCCAGTTCACCCGGAGTCTTCACCGGCGGTTTGTCCGACGGCACCCGATCACCGAAATCGTTGAACGCGGTGATCCGCGGACGCTTCTGCACCGCACCCAGGATCACTTCGAGATCCTTGCGGTGCAGGGTTTCGCGTTCCAGCAGTGCGGTGGCCAGATCGTCGAGCACATCGCGGTACTCGCTGAGGATCGACCAGGCCTCGGTATGCGCCGCCTCGATGAGGTTGCGGACCTCCTCGTCGATCGCGCCCGCGACCTCGTGCGAATAGTCCGAGGCGGTGCCCATGGACCGGCCGAGGAACGGATCGCCCTGTTCCTGCCCGTAGCGGACGGCGCCCAGGCGCGCGCTCATGCCGTATTCGGTGACCATGGCCCGGGAGATCTTGGTGGCCTGGTCGATATCGGAGGACGCACCGGTGGTGGGCTCGTGGAACACCAGTTCCTCGGCCGCGCGCCCGCCCATCGCCATGACCAGCCGGGCGATCATCTCCGAGCGGGTCATCAGGCCCTTGTCGTCCTCGGGCACGGTCATGGCGTGACCGCCGGTGCGGCCGCGCGCCAGGATCGTCACCTTGTAGACCGGCTCGATATCGGGCATCGCCCACGCCGCGAGGGCGTGGCCGCCCTCGTGGTAGGCGGTGATCTTCTTCTCGTGCTCGCTGATGATCCGGCTCTTGCGGCGCGGGCCGCCGATCACCCGGTCCACCGATTCCTCGAGGGCGTCGCCGGTGATGGTGGACCCGTTCTCGCGCGCGGTGAGCAGCGCGGCCTCGTTGATGACATTGGCGAGATCGGCACCGGACATACCGACGGTGCGCTTGGCCAGACCGTCGAGGTCGGCCTCCGGCGCGATCGGCTTACCCTGCGAATGCACCCGCAGGATCGCCCGGCGACCGGCCAGGTCTGGATTGCTGACCGGGATCTGCCGGTCGAACCGGCCGGGGCGCAGCAGTGCGGGGTCGAGAATATCGGGGCGGTTGGTGGCGGCGATCAGGATGATGCCCGTGCGGTCACCGAAGCCGTCCATCTCGACCAGCAACTGGTTGAGGGTCTGTTCGCGTTCGTCGTGCCCGCCGCCGAGCCCGGCGCCGCGCTGGCGGCCGACCGCGTCGATCTCGTCGACGAAGATGATGCACGGGCTGTTCTGTTTGGCCTGTTCGAACAGGTCGCGCACCCGGGACGCACCGACACCGACGAACATTTCCACGAAATCCGAGCCGGAGATGGTGAAGAAGGGCACTCCGGCCTCACCGGCCACGGCCCGAGCGAGCAGGGTCTTACCGGTACCGGGCGGGCCGTAGAGCAGTACGCCCTTCGGAATCTTGGCGCCCAGCGCCTGGTAGCGCACCGGATTCTGCAGGAAGTCCTTGATCTCGTACAGCTCTTCGACCGCTTCGTCGGCGCCGGCCACATCGGCGAAGGTGGTCTTGGGCATATCCTTCGACAGCTGTTTGGCCTTGGATTTGCCGAAGCCCATCATCCCGCCGCGGCCGCCGCCCTGCATCCGCGACATCACGAAGATGAACAGGCCGAGCAGGATCACCATCGGCAGCACGAACAACAGGATCTGGGTGAGCCAGCTCTCCTGTTTGACGACGGTGTTGTACTGCGCGCCGGAATCCTGCACAGCCCGGAAGATCTGCGCCGAGGTGTCGCTACCGCCGGGATACTTGGCGATGATCTTGTTCTGACCCTCGGTGGCGTCGTTACCGCTCTTCAGCTCGATCCGCAGCTGCTGTTCGCGATCATCGATCTGAACGTGGGTGATGTTGTCCTTGTTCTTCAGCTGCTCGAGGGCCACCGACGTATCGACGTTCTGCCAGCCGCGGGTGTCGTTGCCGAAGAAGCTGAACAGATAGATCACGAGCAGAATGCCCGCGATTATCGCCAGGGTGCGAAACACTGTCTTGCGGTTCATAGAGCGTCGGCCGGGCGGCCAGTCCTTTCAGGCGTCTCCGCGTTTTTGCCTAGCGATGCGTCCGTCTCGAGCGGCGCAACCCACTTCCGCGGCCGCCCGGTGGGCGGATTCGGATGCGGACATGCCACGTTACCGCGTACGGTCTACTCGATACATCGCGCTTCCTGACTTATCGCAAGCGAGGAGTTCGGCTGGTGATGCAGTTCAACAGGTAAACGGCCGGAAAACCACCGTGGTTCCCGGCGTCGTGGTCTGTGATATCTCGTAGTGATCACAATCATGGCACGCACGCCCCACCCATGTTGATCGACGTACGACCCGAGCGCAGGGGGTATGGACATAGTCGAGTTACGGACACCCACAGCAATCGTCCGGCACGGTGCGGGACGGTTGATCGTCCTGCGGCCCGGAGCCGACGGCGATACCGAGACCGACGGCGAGCGCGTCCTGGACGTCGCGGTCACCGACCTGCTGGAGGTGCGGCTCAGTCGCCGCGCCGACGACGCGGTGGTGATCGAAATCTATCTGCGTTATCCGACCCCGGTACTGGTCGGGGTGCCCGCTGACCGGACGCCACTCCCCGTGCTGATCGCCGAGCACGATGTTCCGGCGGCCGCCGGCATCGTTTCCCGTATCAATGATCAGATCCTGGCCGCCCAGCGGATCGATATCGCCGCCCCCGACCTGACCGCGCCTCCCGTCGAGGTCACCGACCGCGGGCCGGTCCGCGCCGATGTCGACCGGGCGATTCGCCGGATGTCGGTGCCGGGGCGCGGTGAACCGGCCCTGACCGACCTGCACCGCCTCGTCACCGGCGACGAGTATGTGCTGGAAACTGCCTATGTCATCGCACATCCACCGGTCGGCGACGACGATCCCTGCCTGCTCACGGTGACGACCCGGCGCCTGCTGCTGATCGCCCTGGGCCCCGACGAACCGTACGCGCACGAATTGCCGATCGAGATGATCATGCGGGCCCGGGCCACCGAGGAACCACCGTCGATGGCGACCGGGCTGCTCGCCGGCGACCGCCGCCCGTTGATCGAAGTACACGACGGCAACACCACCATGGGCTTCACCGGTTTGGACCGCGCCGATACCGAGCGGGTGACCTACGCGGTCAACTTCGCGGTCCGGCTGGTGGCCCTGGACGGTTCGGCGGGTCCGGCCGATCCGAGCGTCGCCCACCTGTACTCGGAGTGGGAACTGCTGGTCGAACGGCATTCGCTGGGCATGGTCGACGACACCCAGTTCCAGCGCTACGGCCGCGGCATCCTGCGCTCCCTGCCGGGTATCTGAGGCTTCGCCGCCGCGGTACGGGCGATAGGAAGTCGGTCGAGCCGCCTGCACATGTTGTCGCCGGGCCGGTTCACTGGGCCGCGCCGCCGGTGAGACGACGGCGCGTACGCTCGGGTGCCCAGTCGGGTAGTTCGCCGACCAGTTCGGCGAGGGACGTCGCGGCCAGGCTGCTCCGCCAGGCTTCGTGCGCTTCGGCCATCTTCACGGCGAGCAGACAGGGTTCACGGCACTGTTCGGCGGGCAGGGCGCCCCGGCCTTGCTGCCGGATTTCCCGGCATTCGTAGGGTGACGCCGCACCGTCGATCGCTTCGATGATCTGCAACAGGGTGATCTCCGCCGCGGGCCGGGCCAGCCGGAATCCCCCGCGCGGCCCGGTGGTCGCGCTCAGCAGACCGGCTCGAACCAAGCTCTGCAGCTGTTTGGCCAGGTAAGGCGCGGGCAGGTCGAAATACTGCGCGAGTTGAGCCGCCGACGCCGTCGCACCGGTTTCGAGCTGCGCCAGCGAGGTAGCACAGTGCAGCAGCCATTCCGTACTCACCGGCAGTTTCATGCTGGTGAGTCTATCCAAGATATTGCGGATCTATTTAGTCCGAGATAGGTTGGCCGCTGTACTCACTTCTGGAAGGGACAGCCATGACCGCACGATTCGCCGTCGCCGGAGCGACCGGAAACATCGGCTCCCGCACCGTCGCCGCACTACAGGCGGCCGGTCACGATGTCGTGCCCATCAGTCGGGCTCGTGGTGTGGATCTACTGAGCGGCGAGGGCTTGGATGCCGCACTGGCCGGCGTGAACGCGGTGATAGATACCACCAACTGCACCGCCACCGACCGCGGCGAGGCCGTCGCCTGGTTCGGCACAGCGACACGGAATCTGCTGGCGGCCGCGGAGCGGGCCGGCGTGGGCCACCACGTCCTGCTCTCCATCGTCGGAGTGGACCGGGTCGACGGCAACGCGCACTACGCCGGCAAGCGGGAACAGGAACGCCTGGTCACCGCGGGACCCGTGCCGTGGACGATCGTCCGCGCCACCCAATTCCACGATTTCGCCGCCATGGTGAGCGGCTGGACCGAGCAGGACGGCGTCGCCCCCATCGCCCCACTGCTGATCCAGCCGATCGCCCCCGCGGATGTGGCGGACATCCTGGCCGAAGTGGCCGCGGGCCCGCCGCAGGGCCGGTACCGCGATATCGCCGGTCCCGCGCCCCAGGATCTCGTCGATATGGCCCGCCGGACCCATCAGGCCCGCGGCCACCGAGTCGACCTGCTGCCGACCTGGTCGTCGATCTTCGGACCCGAGATGGCCGGGAACGTTCTACTACCCGACGAGAATGCCCGGCTGGCGCCGACCACCTTCGAGGACTGGCTCGCCGGCCGGCACTGAGGCATGCGCGCCGCGAATCGAGCGCCGGAATCGGTCAGTGCAGGCCGATACGGCGCCAGGGACTGGTGGGGCGCAGCCACAGCCGCAACAACTCCATCCGGCGGTCGACGCCGCCGTCTTTGAGTTCGGCGAGGTCCTCACAGGCCTGCCAGTAGGTCCAGCCGGTGATATAGGCGTCGCCGAACTGCCGCCAGTTGCGGTATTTGCGCTGGGCCAAGGGTAGCGCGCGGGCCAGGTAATCCCAGGCCACGTCCTCTTCGATGTAGCCGGCGGTGAAAGACATCCGGGCCACCGCGACCACCCGGGCCAGATCCCAGGCGTGGATATCGGCCGGCAGGGGCCGGGACAGATGATCGGTGAAGCCGATCTTGATGGCCTGCGACCAGATGTCGTAGTCGCGGACCAGGGCTTCGGAGTTGTCGATCCCACGGAACGAGGCGACCTGCCGCAGGAAGGCCCGGTGCCGGTCGGCGCGTTCGCCGAAGCGGTCGCGTTCGCTGGCGTTGAGCGAGGCGGTGACCAGCGGATGCACCAGGGCGTACAGCGGTGCGTGCATACCTTCGAGGAGCTGTTCCATGGAGGCCCGGGCCTCGGTTCCGTCGGTGATGCCCCAGGCTCCGGTGAGCGTGTCGATGGCGAGTTCGCGCCGGTCGCCGAGTGGATGGTCGCGCTCGGGGCCGAGCAGCATCGCATCGTGGAAGGCGTCCCAGCGCGCCGAGTAGAAGGCACCCAGCGACAGCGCCCGCAGGCGGTCGTCGTCCATCTGCGCGCCGGACCAATGGTCTTCCTCGCGCTTGTCGAGCTCCGGATAGGGGATGGGGGTCGGCGTGGGCAATCCGGCAGCAGCCATACCGTGAGTGTAGGACCCCGGTTCGCCCCCGGTCCGGTCAATGTGTTTTCACATTTGCGGCTTGGCCTGTCACGCGGGTAGATCCGGAGCTAATGTGCATTCATGTGTAGAAATATCACCGTCTTGCGAGGTCTGGAACCCGCCGCTACCGAGCAGGAGATCTACGCCGCAGCACTGCAATATGTGCGCAAGGTCGGTGGCCTGTCCGGACTCAGTTCGGCCACCAAACCCGCGGTGGACAAGGCCGTGGCCGCAGTCGCCGAGGCGACCACCGCTTTACTGGCGGAGTTACCCGACCGCCGGGTTCCTCCGGCAACCGAACCGCCGCTGCGCCGGCTGGCCAGGGAAAACCTGTAACCGAAACCCCTCGGGCGCCGCGACCGGGCGCGGTGTCCGTAACGAGTCGTCTCCCATCCGTGAGATGTTGAGGCGATTACCAATGAATTGTGTCACGATCGGACTGCGCCGATCGCTGATCGGCCACCAGCGGTTCCAGCACGACGCAGTGGGAGAACAGCAGTGACCAATACCGAATCGGGACGACCCGATACCGAGCCCGCAGCGGGCCCGCCCCCGGATCCGGAAATCCGGGTTCTCAATCCCGCCACCGGCGAAATCGTCGGCAGCGTGGCCGATACCCCCGCCGACCAGGTTGCCGCGCGGATCGCCGAACTACGCGAACACCAGCGCGAATGGGCGGCCATGGGCGCGACCGGGCGCAAGGAATGGCTGCTGAAACTGCAGGACTGGATCATCGACAACACCGAGGCGCTCGCCGACGTACTCCAGTCCGAAACCGGCAAACCCCGGGTGGACGCCCTCATCGACCCGATCTTCGGCAGCGATCTGATCGGCTACTACGCGCGGCGCGCACCCAAATTCCTGGCCGACGAGCATCCGTCGCCGCACAGCCCCCTCTCCCGGGTGAAACGGCTGACCACCGTTTTCGAACCGTATCCCGTGGTCGGCGTGATCACGCCCTGGAACTTCCCGCTGGCCATGCCGATCCTCGACGTCATCCCGGCGCTGGCGGCCGGTGCCGCCGTGATCCTGAAACCCTCCGAGGTCACCCCGCTGTCGGCGCTCGAACTCGCCCGCGGGTGGTCGGAGATCGGGGCGCCCCCGGTGCTCGCCGTCGTCACCGGCGCCGGCGCCACCGGCGCGGCGGTCGTGGACAACGCCGATTACATCCAGTTCACCGGCTCCACCGCCACCGGCCGCCGGATCGCGGCCGCCTGCGCGGCCCGCATGATCCCGTACAGCCTGGAGCTGGGCGGAAAAGATCCGGCGATCGTGCTGGCCGATGCCGACCTCGAACGCGCCGCGCACGGTATCGCGTTCGGCGGCATGTTCAACTCCGGGCAGGTCTGCATCTCGGTCGAACGGGTGTACGTCGAGGCCCCGGTGTACGACGAGTTCGTCGCCAAACTCACCGCGAACGTCAAATCCCTGCGGCAGGGTCGCGACGATCGCACCCCGCGCCACGATATCGGTGCCATGGCCAACGAAAGCCAGGTCGCGATCGTCTCCCGGCATGTCGAGGAAGCCGTGGCCGCCGGCGCCAAGGTACTCACCGGCGGCAAACGCACCGGGGAAGGCACCTTCTTCGAACCGACCGTGCTCGTCGATGTCGACCACAGCATGTCGTGTATCACCGAGGAAACCTTCGGCCCGACCCTGCCGGTGATGAAGGTGGCCGACGAGGCCGAAGCCATCCGGCTGGCCAACGATTCCGTCTACGGGTTGTCGGCCTCGGTCTGGACCGGGGACAAGGCCCGCGGCGAACGAGTCGCGCGCGCATTGAACGCCGGCGCGGTGAACATCAACGATATCTTCGCCAACCTGTTCAACTTCGCGCTGCCGATGGGGGGCTGGGGCGATTCCGGTGTGGGTGCCCGCTGGGGCGGCGCGCAAGGCGTGCGCAAGTACTGCAAGGCCAAGGCGATCACCACGCCGATCCTGCCGACCCAGGAACGCGAACTCACCTGGATGCCCTACGACCTGAACAAGATCCTGATCGGACTGGGCGCCATGCGCGCGGCCGGTGCGCGCGGTATGCGCCGGATCGATATCCCCGCCCTGCTCCGACTCAAGGGAGACAAGAAGTGAAGACCGATTCCATCCGCGGCAAGGTTGTCGTGATCACGGGCGGCGCACGCGGGATCGGCCTGGCCACCGCGGTGGCGCTGGCGAAACTGGGCGCCAAGATCGCGATCGGCGATATCGACGAGAAGACGGTCAAGGAATCGGGCACCGAGCACGATTTCGACCACTACGGCCGGCTCGATGTCACCGATCAGCAGTCGTTCAGCACTTTCCTCGACGATGTCGAACGCGAACTCGGCCCGATCGACGTGCTGATCAACAACGCCGGCATCATGCCGACGGGCCGGCTCGTCGAGGAGCCCGACCAGATCACCCGCCGGATCCTGGATATCAACGTCTACGGGGTGATCCTCGGCTCCAAGATCGCCCTGGCCCGGATGCTCGCGCGGGGGCGCGGGCACATCATCAATATCGCCTCTCTGGCGGGCGAGACCCATATCCCGGGCCTGGCCACCTACAACGCCTCCAAACACGCGGTTCTGGGCTTCACCGATACGCTGCGCGAGGAGTACCGGGGCACCGGGGTGTCGTTCTCGTCGGTCCTGCCCACACTGACCCGGACCGAGCTCGGCTCCGGGGTCGCCGCCCCCAAGGGGCTGCCGGCGGCCGAGCCGGAGGATATCGCCGCCGCGGTGGTGCGGCTGATCGCCAAACCCAAGGCGAAGGCGCGGGTGACCCGGGCAGCGGGAGCCATGTCGGTTTTCGTGAATCTGCTGCCGCAATCGGTGGGTGATGCCCTGGGCCGGTCGATGGGCTCGGGGCAGACCTTCCTCGACGATGTGGACGCCGAGGAACGCAAGGCCTACGAGGAGCGGATCCGCAACACCTGACGACCGGATTCGACGCGCGCCGCGGTTCCGTTCGAGGGGGCCGCGGCGCGCTCTTTTATGTCGCACGGACGACATCGAAACCCTATTGTGATCAATATCACTTGACGTGCATAGTCGAGTAGATGGCATGGGAATTCACCCCCGCGCCGCCCGGCCGGCAGATCCGCTCGCTTCATCGCCCGAGGTGGCACCACACATTCCATGAACAGCCCTACCACCGGAAACGCCCGGCGCTTTACGTCGTATCGCCCGCGGACCGCCCACCGACCGCGCGGCGGAAAACCGATGATGCGCATCACGGTGACACCCAATAAGCTGTCACTAACAAACCTGCCGACTGTTTCGGGCCCGCATTGCGGACCTTCCGAACATATTAGGGCTGGAAATTCGGCAACTATTCTGATAGCAAGGTGCTATGGACCCGCATTTGCGCGATCTGCGGTATTTCGTCGCCGTCGCCGAGGAACTGCACTTCACCAACGCCGCCCAGCGGCTGCACATCGCTCAACCGACCCTGTCGCGTCAGATCCGGCAGCTGGAACGTCAGCTCGATGTGGTCCTGTTCGATCGCAACCAGCGCAGCGTCGCGCTCACGGTTGCCGGTAAGGAGTTGCTCGGCGGCGCCCGCAAGATCCTGGAACTCTGGGAGACCACCAACGGCTCATTGCAGGAAGCGGGCGAAGTACTGCGCGTCGGCCTGCAGTCGAACCTGGGCCGCGGCCTGCTCAACGATCTGGAAAGCGCCAGCGGCCACCGTCTCGCGCTGCACCAGGCGTCCTGGACCGACCCGTCCAGCGGTCTGTCCGGCCGGCAGGCCGATCTGGCACTGGTCTGGCTCCCGCTGCCCGACCCGAACCGCTACCGCTGGCAGGTGCTGCGCACCGAGCGGCGCTGGGTCCTGCTCCCGGAGAACCATGCGCGGGCGGGCCAGGAACTGATCGACTTCGCGGATCTGCTGGACGAACCGTTCATCGCGCTGCCCGCCGAAGCCGGCGCGGTTCGCGATTTCTGGCTCGGCAACGACGCCCGCGGCGGCCGGCCGGCGAAGATCGGCGCGGAAGCCGCCACCCCGGAAGACCGGCTGGAAGCCGTCGGCCTGGGGCTGGGACTATGCCTGCTCGCGGAAAACAACGTGCCCATGTACCGCTGGCCCGGCCTCACCGCGCGGCCGCTCACCGGCATCCCGCCGTGTGAACTCGCCGTCGCCTGGCGCGCCGACGATACCCGGCCGACCATCCTCGAATTCGGCCAGCGCGCCGTCGCGGGTGGTTTCGCGGCACCGCCCGCCATCTCGGCGTAATTTCGCGGCGCCCGGCGCCGTGGGGGCGGCCCCGGGAGTCGTGCTTCGGCACCGGACAGTCGCGCACTCGGCGCATCGGGCGCTGAAGCACGACGCGGCCCGAACCCTCCGTGATCCTCGCCGAACTCGGCACCCTTGCCGGAGCCCGTACGGTTCGGTTCGCCGGCCTCGCCGGCGAACCCTCAGTCGCTTTCGCCGCCGTAGACGCGCGGATGCAGGGTGCCGATATAGGGCAGGTCCCGGTACCGCTCGGCGTAGTCCAGGCCGTAGCCGACGACGAACTCGTTGGGGATATCGAATCCCACATTCGCCACCTCGACCTGCGTGCGCAGCGCATCGGGTTTGCGCAGCAGGGTGACCACCTCGAGCGAGGCGGGGTTACGGGTGGAGAGATTGCGCATCAACCAGGAGAGCGTGAGCCCCGAATCGATGATGTCCTCGACGATCAGCACATTGCGGCCGGCGATGTCCTTGTCCAGGTCCTTCATGATCCGCACGACCCCGGACGACGAGGTCGACGAACCGTAGGACGAAACGGCCATGAATTCCATCTGGGTCGGGATAGGCAAGGCCTTGGCGAGATCGGTCATGAAGAAGATCGCGCCCTTGAGTACCCCTACCAACAGTAGATCCCCTTCCGGGGCATCGGCCGGGTACCGTTTGGAGATCACTTCGGCCAGCTCGCTGACCTTGGCGTCGATTTCTTCCTCGGTGATCAGGACCGAAGCGATATCGTCCCCGTACACGTCAGCTGGTTTCCCTTCGGTCTCGGCTCGCCCGGTCGGCGCGGGCAAGTGTCAGCCTGCCATGCTCCCGGACGACGACCAACCGGGTCCCCCGATCTCCGCCGCTCACCGCGACCCCGCCCTGCCCGCGCCAGGCCACCACCAGCTCGTCGACGGCACGGATATGTGCCCCGGTCACCACCCGTACGCCACGTTCCAGCAGCCAGGCCCGGACGGCCCGGCGCCGGACCGCCGCGGGAGCGCCGGCGAGCACTTCGCAGGACAGTTCGGCGGGCTCGGCACCGGCCCGGACCAGCAATCCGGCGGCGAACTCGTCGAGCGCGGCATTGTCCTCGCGCAACAGTTCGGCGGTACGCGCCAGCGCCACGGCCGCGGTACCGCCGAGGACATCCTCGAGCACCGGCAGCACGTCGGTGCGCAGCCGGACCCGGGTGAATTCCGGAGAGAAATTGTGTGGATCTTCATAGGGCGAGAGCCCGAGATCCGCGCAGAACTGCCGGGTGGTATCGCGCCGGACACCCAGCAGCGGCCGGCCCCACGGGTCGTCGAAGGGCGCCATACCCTGGATCGAGCGGGCACCCGAACCGCGGCCGAGCCCGAGCAACACGGTCTCGGCCTGATCGTCGAGGGTATGCCCGAGCAGGACCGGTAGCGCACCCCGGGCGGTGTCCAGTGCGCGGTAACGGGCGGTACGCGCGGCGGCTTCCATTCCCCCCTCGCGGCCCACCTCGACGGCCAGCACCCGGGCCGACCGGCAGCCCAGCGCCCGCGCCGTCCGGGCTGCGGTTTCCGCGACGGTAGCCGAGCCCGGCTGTAGCCGATGGTCCACCACCAGCGCGTCCACGGCCGTCCCTTCGGCAACGACCGCGGCAGTCAGCGCGAGCGAATCGGCACCACCGGAAACACCGACCGCCACCGCGCCCGCGGCGCTGTACCGCGCGAGCCAATCCCGCACCGCATGCCGCATATCGAGTACCGCCGGCGTTTCCGGCAACCGGACCGGCCCCGGGCGTTCGAGCGGAACCTCGGGCGCCATCCGGGCCGGCCCGCTGTCGCGATTGTCCACCCGCCGCTCCTCCGCTCACTCATCGTCGCCCGGCGCGGTCGTTGTACCTACCGGCCCGCGCGAGCAGCGAACTCGCCGGCCGCGGATCAGTCCAGTACCCGGGCGATCCAGCGGCGGGGTTCGTCGATCTCCTCGGTGCGCGGCAGGGTGTTCGCGTCCGTCCAGATGACATTGAACTGCTGCATGCCGACCGTATCCACCACCTCGTCGACGAAGGCCTTCCCGCGCACGTATTGCGCGACCTTCGCGTCGATACCGAGCAGCGCGCGCAGCAGCCGCTGCACCGGGTTGGTGGGACGGGTGCGGCGCCGGTCGAACGCCGACCGGATCTGTTCGACGGTCGGCACCACGCTCGGGCCCACCGCGTCCATCACATGATCGGCGTGCCCTTCGAGCAGGGTGCCCAGCATCAGGAGCCGGTCCAGCGCCTCGCGCTGGGCCGGTGGCTGGGTGGCGCGCAGTAGCCCCACCACGCCGCGCGAGTTGGGATCGTCGCCGGCCTTACCGCTGCGCCGCAGTTTGAGTTCGGCGATCAGGCGGCCGAGCATCTCCATGGTCGCCTCGTCCTCGATATCACCGAGCACTTCGACGTTCTCGCGCATATAGCCGGACAACCACGGCGATGCCGAGAACTGGACCCGGTGGGTCACCTCGTGCAGGCATACCCAGAGCCGGAAATCCGCCGGAGTCACGCCCAGCGCCCGTTCGACCCCGACGATATTCGGCGCCACCAGCAGCAACGTGCCGTCGGGGCCGGTGAACGGGTCGTACTGGCCGAGGATGGCGGTGGACAGGAAGGCCAGCATGGCGCCCACCTGCACACCGGCCGGTTTACCGGCCAGAATGCCGCCCGGCCCACCATTCTCGCCGGTGGTCCCGGTGCCGGTGAGCAGGGACATGGAATCGGCGGCCGCGCCGATCCAGCCGGGGCGGTCGACGATCCGCGCCGCGGGTACCGGCTGGTCGTCGAGCAGGCCGGTCACCGCGCGCACCGGGGCTTCGGCCCGCACCGACGACTCGGCCAGTTCGGCCACGGCCTGTTCCGCGGCGAGGCGGGAAGTCCGCGGCCCGGCCGGTACCAGCGCCGCCCCGGTGCGGGCGGCCCAGCGCCAGTCCACCGCGCCGGCGAAGGTACGCCGCTCGGAATCGGGGGTACCGGTCTCGGGCGACTCCGTGGCGCCGGGCCCGGCAGGACCTTGTCGAATCGTCATGCGCCCTCCAGCCGTCAGGAACATCCACAGTTGCGCAGCGTCGTCGCGACGGCATCCAGCGCGGGCCGGCTGACCTCCGGCGGACGATCGCTCGACATCAATGTGAAGGTCAGCACCCGGCCGTCACGATCCAGCACGTACCCAGCCAACGTACTGGCCACCGAGAGAGTTCCGGTCTTGGCGCGCACCCATCCGGCCCCGGCCTGATTCTGGGTGACGTAGCGGCTGGTCAGCGAGCCGGTACCGCCCGCCACCGGCAGATAATCGAGCAACGGGACCAGAGTTTCGGTCAACGTGACACCGGGGTCGGCCGGTTCGGTTTTCGCGCCGGCGCCGATCGGCGGGATCAGCGGTTTGGGGGTCGTGGGCTCCGGCGCCTCGTCCGCGCCCGGCCCCGCCGCGGTGGCCAGGATCCGGTCCAGCACCCGGGCGGGGATCCGGTCGTCGGTCGACAGGCCGCTGCAGTCGAACATGGTGACACCGGTCAGATCGAAACCGTGCTCGGTGAGCACCGCGGCGACCGCGGCGGCCGCCCCTTCGAACGACGCGGGCCGGCCGGTGGCCTGCGCGACCTCCCGGCCGATCGTCTCGGCCAGCACATTGTCCGAATACACCATCATGTCGCGCAACCGGTCGCGCAACGGCGCGGAAGCGACCTCGGCCAGGCGTTTGGTCCCCTGCGGCGCGGTGCCGATCCGCACCCGCGCGGGATCCAGGCCCAGTTCGGTCGCCAAGCGGCGGCCCACATCGAGCGCCGGTGTACCGGACCGGGGGGAATACTCCACCAGCGGGTCGAGGCGGCCGCCGTCGAGCATGACCGGTTCCAGCGGCGCGATGGAACCACCGCCGATATCGGCCGGTTCCCAGCCGCGCGCCATCGTCGCACCGGAATAGCGCGAGATATCGACCACAACGGTGTCGGCCCGCACATCGGCGGACCGGACCTGATCGGCGAGATCGGTCAGGCCGGCCGCGCCCGGGTAGTAGCCGTCGCCGCCGGGCTGCGCGGTCAGCGTGGGGTCACCACCGGCCACCAGCACGATCTCGTTCGGTGCCGCACCCGCGACCACCCGCGTCTGCACCCGCTGATCGGCGGGCAAGGTGAGCAGGGCCGCCGCGGCGGTCATGATCTTGGCCGTCGAGGAGGGCACCCGCGGTTCGTCGGCACGGGAATTCCACAGGACGGTGCCGGTCGCGGCGTCGGTCACCGACCCGGCGAAACCACCGAGATCGGGGTTGGCCGCCACCGGGCCGAGCGCCGCCGCCACACCGGCCGGGCTGGGCGCCGGACCGGTCTCCGGCGCGGGCACGATCTCCGGCACCGGGTCGACCGGTGCGGGCGGCGCGGCGATGGTGAGCCCGCCGTGCCGGAACTCCGGAGTCCACGGTTGCAGTACCGCGGCCACCACGGCCGCCGCTCCCAGCAGCCCCACCAGCACGGTGATCACCCATGCGCGTATCCCGCGGCGCCGGCGTCCCGCCGTACCGTTCATCCCGCTGCCGCCCTGCCACACCACGTTGCCGTCGTCTCCTCGTACCGTCCTCGGCACCGGGACCCCGGCCGGCCCATGTGCCCGCGGACAACCCTATCCGGGTCCGGTCCGCTACCGTTCTCGGCGAACAACCGGGTGCGCCGGCCGGGCCGGCCGCCACGGCGCATCGTGACAGCAGCGGAAGGAGTTGGCGTGGAATTCGACGTCACCATCGAGATCCCCAAGGGGTCGCGTAACAAGTACGAGGTCGACCACGAAACGGGCCGGGTCCGGCTGGACCGGTTCCTGTACACCTCGATGGCCTACCCGGCCGACTACGGCTTCATCGAGGACACCCTGGGCGAAGACGGCGACCCGCTGGACGCCCTGGTCCTGCTGCCGGATTCGGTGTTCCCCGGGGTGATCGTCGAGGCCCGCCCGGTGGCCATGTACAGGATGACCGACGAAGCCGGCGGCGACGACAAGATCCTGTGCGTACCGGCCGGCGATCCGCGCTGGGATCATATCCAGGACCTCGCCGACGTCCCGGAATTCGAACTGGCCGCGATCAAGCACTTCTTCGAGCGCTACAAGGACCTGGAGCCCGGCAAGTACGTCAAGGGCTCGGAATGGGTCGGACGGGCCGAGGCCGAGGCCGAGATCGAGGCGTCCTTCCAGCGGTTGAAGGACAAAGGCGGGCACTGAGCCCCCGGCGCGCCGAGATACGGGACCGCAACCCCGCGCATCGGCGCGCCGAGAGCACCGCTAGCGGCCCTTGTAGTCCGGGGTGCGCTTTTCGAAGACTGCCTGGATGGCTTCGGTGAGGTCTTCCGAGGGGAGGAAGGCGGCGTTCCAGGCGGAGACGTAGCGCAGGCCCTCGGCGACGGTGCTGGAATTGCGTTGGTTCAGGACGTCTTTCACGCCCTGAACCACCAGGGGCGGGTTGGCCGCGATTTCCCGGGCGGTCGCTTCGGCGGCGGCCAGGGCCGCTTCCTGGTCGGGGTAGACATCGTTGACCAGACCGATCTTTTCGGCGCGGGCGGCGTCGATGTCCTTGGCCGTATAGGCCAATTCACGCAGGTGACCTTCGCCGATGATGCCGGGCAGGCGCTGTAGCGAACCCACATCGGCCACGATCGCGACCTTGGCCTCGCGCAGGCTGAACTTCGCTTCGGCGCTGGCGTAGCGGATATCGGCGGCGGCGATGAGGTCGAGGCCGCCGCCGATGCACCAGCCGGAAATCGCGGCGACAACCGGTTTACGGCATTCGGCTACCGCGGTGATCGCGTCTTGCAGGCGGCGGATCTCGCCGAGGAAATCGGTGCGCGGGGCGGCCAGCGCGCGATCGGCCATCAGCGGGCCGAAGGTGCCGCTCATGGCGGGCAGGTCGAGTCCGTAGGAGAAATGCTTACCCGAACCGGTGAGCACGATCGCCCGGACCTCCGGGTCGGCGTCTAGACCGCGGAAGATCTCCGGCAGTTCCCGCCAGAAATCCGGGCCCATGGCGTTCCCTTTACCCGGGCCGGTGAGCGTCACCCGGGCGACGCGATCGTTGGTTTCGACGGTGAAAGCCTGCCACTCTGTCATCGGTTCAGACTAATGGCTCGCTCCGGGAGTTCGGGGCGGGTCGATTGCCCCGCAGCCGCGCCTTCGGCATCCGGGTCGACCCGCAACGGCTGGGCGACGGCCGGTGTCCACTCGCCGGGACGGAACCGGCCCCGCATCGGCGAACAGCGCCCCCGGGGCCCGGTTCGTCCTACCCTGTGACCATGCGCAGGTCGCTTCCACCGATAACCTGCCGGGTCTCGGATACCTTGATAGCTCGCGGACACCACGGCCTGATCGTCAGCGTGCCGGAATCCGCAGTGGGTCCCGTGGAAACGGCGCAGGCGATGGAGGTGGATCCGGGGGCATTGGTGCAGGCGCAGGTCTTCCTGCTCGGCGACGAACCGATCCTGCTGCTGGTTTCCGCCGCGCACCAGGTGGATGCGCGGCGGACCGGCGCCCGCCTCGACGGCGTCCTGATACCGGCGCCGCCGCATCTGGCCGTGAAGTACACCGGGCAGCTGCCGGGCAGTATCGCGCCGGTGGGTCATCCGGTGAACCTGCCCACCTGGGTGGACAGCATGCTGGCCGGGTTCGGTGAACTGCTGGCGGCCGGCGGCTGCCCGGGCACCGTGTTCCGCACCTCGTATCCCGAGCTGCTGCGGATCACCGCCGGACTCTCCCTCGAGATGGAATAACGGGCTTCCCGCCCAGCGGACCGGCCCGCGCGAGCGCCCGGTTCCGCGCGTAGCGTCGGCGGGGTGACCGAAGCACCACGGCCCGACACCGGAATCCGGATCCCCGACGACCTCAGCGGTATCACCGCCGAGCAGTACCGCGCCTCGATGCGGCACTACCCGTCCGGCGTCACCATCGTGACGCTGAACTCGGCCACCGGCCCGGTCGGTTTCACCGCGACCTCGTTCGCCTCGCTCTCCCTGGATCCGCCGCTCATCTCCTTCAACATCAGCGATACGTCGTCCAGTCTCGCCGCCCTGACCGCCGCGCACTCGGTGGTGATCCATTTCCTGGGCGAACACCAGCGCCATCTGGCTCAGCGGTTCGCCCGGACCGCCGCGCACCGTTTCAGCGACCCCGCTCTCTGGTCGGCCCTGGACACCGGCGAACCGGTACTGCACGGCACCCCGCTGTGGCTGCGCACCACCGTCGAACAGCTCATCCCGATCGGCGATCACACTCTCGTGGTGGGCCGGGTGGTGAAGGTGCACGACGACACCGAAGAGGAACCGCCCACCGTTCCCCTGCTCTACTACAAGGGCCGCTACTACCGCCCCACCCCGCTCACCGACGACGCGGACTGATCGCCCCTCCACCCACGCCGGTAGGCTGTTCACCCGGTCTACCGCTGTTTGCCGCGCGGTAACCCTGGTATGAGACAACAAGTCCGTCGGCTGGGCGCGATGGAAGGTGGGCCGGGTAGATGCAGTCGCAGCTGCAAGAGGAGAGCGGGCTCCGGCGCGCCGATGCGGCCCCGGCTGCCCGCACCCTGGTCGAGGTCCTGGCCGAGACGGCCGCACACCATCCCGACGCGCCCGCCTTGGCAACCGCCGACCGCACCCTGACCTATGCCGAGCTGCTGACGGAAATCGATGATTCGGTCGGCGCGCTGATCGCGGCCGGCGTCCGCCGGGGCGACCGGGTGGGTGTCCGGATGCCGTCGGGTACGTGGGAGTTGTATCTGACGATCCTGGCGGTACTGCATGCCGGCGCGGCCTATGTTCCGGTCGACGCGGACGATCCCGAGGAGCGCGCGCGGCTGGTTTTCGGTGAGGCACAGGTCACGGCCATCGCGACCGCGTCCGGTATCGAGCCCGCCGCGGATCGTCCCGCGGCCGGCGAACCGGGTCCGGCAACCGGTGGGCAATCCCCCGGACTGCCTACTCCCGACGACGACGCCTGGATCATCTTCACCTCCGGTTCCACCGGCACACCGAAGGGTGTCGCGGTGACCCATCGCAATGCCGCCGCCTTCGTCGATGCCGAGGCCCGGCTGTTCCTGCGCGAGAACCCGCTCGGCCCCGGCGACCGCGTGCTGGCCGGCTTGTCGGTGGCTTTCGACGCCTCCTGCGAGGAGATGTGGCTGGCCTGGCGGCACGGCGCCTGCCTGGTCCCGGCGCCGCGCGCGCTGGTACGCACCGGCGCCGATCTCGGCCCGTGGCTGGTCCGGCAGGGCATCACCGTGGTCTCCACCGTCCCGACCCTCGCCGCCACCTGGCCGCCGGAAGCCCTGGAATCGGTGCGCCTGCTGATCTTCGGCGGCGAAGCGGTACCGCCGGAACTGGCCGAACGCCTCGCCGACGACGACCGCGAGGTATGGAATACCTACGGCCCCACCGAGGCCACCGTGGTGGCCTGCGCGGCGCTGCTGGACGGTACCGGCCCGGTGCGGATCGGGCTGCCGCTGGACGGCTGGGACCTCGCCGTGGTGGACGCGGACGGTGCCCCCGTGGGTGAGGGAGAATCCGGTGAACTGGTGATCGGCGGGGTGGGCCTGGCCCGCTACCTCGACCCCGCGAAGGACGCCGAGAAGTACGCCCCGCTGGCGACACTGGGCTGGGAGCGCGCCTACCGCAGCGGTGACCTGGTTCGCAACGACAGCGCCGGGCTGGTGTTCCTCGGCCGCGCCGACGATCAGGTGAAGATCGGAGGCCGCCGGATCGAACTCGGCGAAATCGACAACGCGCTGCAACATCTCCCCGGGGTGAGTGGCGCGGCCGCCGCGGTGCGCACCACCGCCACCGGGTCGCCGGTCCTGATCGGCTACCTCACCGGGGTCCCGGACGATTACGACCTGGCCGCGGCCCGGGCCCGGCTGTCGGGGCAGCTTCCCGCACCGCTGATCCCGCGCCTGGTGGTGGTACCGGAACTGCCCACCCGCACCTCGGGCAAGGTCGATCGCAACGCGCTGCCGTGGCCGCTGGCCGGCGCCGACTCCGCAACCGACCACGGGCTCACCGGTACCGCCGCGTGGGTCGCACAGATCTGGACCGATGTCCTGGGCGCGGAGATCACCGGTGCGGAAGCCGATTTCTTCGAACTGGGCGGCGGCTCGCTGTCGGCGGCGCAGCTGGTGACCGCGTTGCGGGCTCGGTATCCGCGGATCACAGTCGCCGATATCTACGATCATCCGCGGCTCGGCGCCCTGACCGAACTTCTCGACGACAGCGGTCCGGGTGCGGTCGCGGAAACCCGCGAGGTGGCGCCGACCCCGCGTTCGGCGCAGCTGATCCAGATCGCCGCGACGGTCGCCCTGACCACGCTCACCGGGCTGCAGTGGGTCACCTGGCTGGCGGTGGCCGCCGGGGTCACGGCCTGGTTCGACCTGCTGCCGTGGCTTCCCCGCCTGTCCTGGTGGTGGACCGTCCTGCTGTTCCTGGTGTTCATCACCCCGCTCGGCCGGATGGCGATCTGTGTGGCCGGCGCCCGCACACTGCTCGCCGGGGTGCGCCCGGGTAGTTATCCGCGCGGCGGTTCGGTGCACGTGCGATTGTGGGCGGCGGTGCGGCTGGCCGAGGCCAGCGGGGCAGAAAACCTGTCCGGCGCCCCGTGGATGGTGCCGTTCGCCCGGGCGCTGGGCGCGAAGGTCGGCAAGGGCGTGGACCTGCACACCCTGCCCCCGGTCACCGGCATGCTCGAACTGCGCGACGGGTGCAGCGTGGAACCCGAGGTCGATCTGTCCGGCTACTGGATCGACGGCGATACCGTGCACATCGGTTCGATCGTGGTGGGCAAGGGCGCGGTGGTCGGGGCTCGATCGGTGCTGTTGCCCGGGACCCGGATCGGCCGCGACGCGGAGATCGCGGCCGGGTCGGCGGTTGCCGGGAAGGTGAAGGCCGGCCAGGAATGGGCCGGTTCACCGGCGGTGAAGGTAGGCCGCGCGCGGCACCGCTGGCCTGCGGAGACGCCGGAACGGGCCGTGCACTGGGTACTGGCCTACGGGATCGGTTCGCTGGCCCTGGGCGCGCTGCCGCTGGCCGGGCTTGCGGTGGGCCTGGCGGTGATCGCGTGGGGTATCCGGGATACCGCGACCCTGGCGGACGCACTGGTCCCCGCATTCCTCTGGTTGCCGGTGGCGACCCTGTTCAGCCTGGTGTTGTACGCGGTGGCGACCATCGTGGCGGTCCGGCTGCTCAGTATCGGCCTGACCGAGGGCTACCACCCCGTGCGCAGCCGGGTGGGGTGGCAGGTATGGGCCACCGAGCGCCTGCTCGATTCGGCCCGGACCTTCCTGTTCCCGCTGTACGCCTCCCTGCTGACTCCCATCTGGTTGCGGCTGCTCGGCGCGAAGGTCGGTAAACGGGTCGAGGCGTCCACCGTGCTGCTGCTGCCCAAATTCACCACCGTCGCCGACGGTGCCTTCCTCGCCGATGACACCATGATCGCCAGTTACGAATTGGGCGGCGGCTGGCTGCACATCGGGGAGGCGAAGGTCGGTAAACGCGCTTTCCTCGGCAATTCGGGGATGACCGCGCCCGGCCGGCGGGTGCCGAAAAACGGCCTGGTCGCGGTGTTGTCGGCGGCACCGAGCAAGGCCAAGGCCGGTTCGTCCTGGCTCGGTAGCCCACCGGTGCGGCTGCGCCGCGCGGCCGGAAACGCCGATACCGACCGCACCTTCGACCCACCGCTGCGGCTGCGGATCTACCGCGGCGCCTTCGAAACGTGCCGCCTGGCCGCGGTGGTGGTGACCTTCGCCATCGGCCTCGCGGTGCTGTTCACCCTCGCCCGCCTGGCCGGCGGTCTCGGCTTCCTCGCCGCCGCATTGCTGTCCGGGGTCGTGCTGATGGTGGCGGGCGCGGTGGCCTGCGCGAGCGCGGTGACCGCGAAATGGGTTCTGGTGGGCCGTATCCGGGCCGAGGAACATCCGTTGTGGAGTTCGTTCGTCTGGCGTAACGAGGTCTCGGACGCTTTCGTCGAAACCGTTGCGGCACCGTGGTTCGCCCGGGCGGCGACCGGTACGCCCGTACTGAACCTCTGGTTGCGAGCGCTCGGCGCGAAGATCGGCCGCGGGGTATGGTGCGAGTCCTACTGGCTTCCGGAGGCAGACCTGGTGACACTCGGTGACGGGGCGACCGTGGAACGCGGTTGCGTGGTGCAGACCCACCTGTTCCACGACCGCATCATGGCCATGGACACCGTGACCCTGGAGCCAGGTGCGACTCTCGGCCCGCATTGCGTCGCCCTGCCCGCCGCCACCCTCGGCGCGGGCGCGACCGTGGGTCCGGCCTCCCTGGTGATGCGCGGCGATACCGTGCCGCCTTCCACGAGATGGTGGGGTAACCCCATCGCCCCCTGGTCGGGTCCGGTGCGCACCGCGGAGACCGATCCGGCGGACGAGGAGACCGACCGCTGATGGGGAGTAGGTTCTACGACGCCCCCATCGACGACTATCTCCCGCAGAACGGAAACCGGGGCTATCGCGTCTCGCGGTACGAACTGGAATTGAACTACAAGGTCGCCAGTAACCGGCTGGCCGGCCGCGCCGTGATCACCGCGGTGACCACGGCCGAACGCCCCCGCTACTCACTCGACCTCTCGCAGGCCCTCGCGGTGTCGAAAGTGCTGGTCAACGGCACCAAGGCCGGTAAGTACAACCATCAGCGCGGCAAACTCACCATCACCCCGCGGCAGCGGATCCCGGCGGGCGGGATCCTGCAGTTCGTCGTCCAGTACGCCGGCGCACCCAAACCCGTCCGCGGGCCGTGGGGCGAAGTGGGCTGGGAGGAACTCACCGAAGGTTCGCTGGTGGCCAGCCAGCCCAACGGCGCGGCGTCCTGGTTCCCCTGCGACGACCACCCCAGTTCCAAGGCCAGCTACCGGATCTCGATCACCACCGACACCCCGTACCACACCCTCGCCAACGGCACCCTGGCCGGCAAACAGACCAAGGCCGGGCAGACCACCTGGGTGTACGAGCAAGCCGAACCGATGGCCAGCTACCTGGCCACCGTGCAGATCGGCCGCTATCGCAAACACCGGCTCACCGATCACGACGCGCCGGTACCCATGTACGCGGTGATCCCGCCCCGGTTACGCGCCGAATTCGACCACGATTTCGCTCGCCAGCCGCAGATGATGACGGTCTTCGGCGACCTGTTCGGGCCGTACCCGTTCCAGAGCTATTCGGTGGTGGTCACCGAGGACGAGCTGGAGATCCCTATCGAAGCGCAGGGCATCTCCATCTTCGGCGCCAACCATTGCGACGGCCGCCGCGGCGCGGAACGCCTGGTCGCCCACGAACTCGCCCATCAGTGGTTCGGCAACAGTCTCACCATCCAGCACTGGTGCGATATCTGGCTGCACGAGGGGTTCGCCTGCTACGCGGAGTGGATCTGGTCGGAAGCCTCCGGTGGCCCGAGCGCCGATCAGCTCGCCCGCGCGGCCTGGCACACTCTGCACCGGGAACCACAGAACATCGTGGTCGGCGATCCGGGCCCCACGCTCATGTTCGACGACCGCGTCTACAAGCGGGGCGCCCTCACCCTGCACGCGCTGCGGCTGGAACTCGGCGATACCGCGTTCTTCCGGCTGATCCGGGACTGGACCGCCCGCCACCGCCACGGCTCGGTCTCCACCGAGGAGTTCACCGACCTGGTCGGCCACTACAGCGTGGTACCCCTGCATCCCCTGTGGCAGGACTGGCTGTACTCCGAACCGCTGCCGCCGCTGCCGCCGGCCGGTCAGAAAACCAGGTAGCGGCCCGCCAGCTGTTCGATCAGCGGATCGTCCTCGCCCACACTGTCCAGGGCGTCCAGATCGGCGACCACCGAGATGAGACGTGGATCCTCGGATTCGGGTCCGGGCGGACCGTCCTCGGCGAGCTGCCGCAGCAGTTTGTCCCGGACCCGGTCCTTCAGCGAATCGCGCATCTCCACCTCGTCGGTCGGTATTCATTCGACCCGACCGTGTCACACCGGCGTCAGCCAGGTACCCCACGGCGTGTTGCGCAAGACGGTGTACGCGGCGAGTGAGCCGAGCAGCACCCAGGTGGTGGTGAGGCTGATCCCGGGCAGCCGCGGCCCTTCGCCGCGCCAGGCCCGGACGGCCCAATCACCCACCCACAGCGCGAACAGCACCAGCACCGGCAACGCCAGCAGATTGCTGTGCAGGGAATCGATGATGTTCCCTTCGGTCAGGTTGTGCACTGCCCGCATACCCCCGCATCCGGGGCAGTACACACCGAACAGCCCGTAGGAAGGGCACAGCCCGTACGAGCCCGGGATATGCGGGTCGCGCACATGCAACAGCAGAACGGCACCCACCCCCGCACTCGCGACCGCGGCGGGAAGTGCCAGCCCGAGCAACCCACCGCGACGACGGGTTGCATGACCCGTCGCGTCCGCCATGAACTCCGGTTCGCCGCCGCCCGGCGCTCCGGATGACACCAGCGGTGGCCGCGCCGCGTCCGAGTCCTTCACAGTTCTCACCGTAGTCCGGGCGCGGCGGTTGACGCCACAACCAACGGAGATGCTTGCTCCGTTTGGGCCACGCATGCATAGAAACCGTGGAGATTGGGAAATTCTGGGTTAACGGCACCGCCCGCAGAACCGACATCCGGTATGAGAACCACATTCCGGGCGTGAACTCCGGTGCGGCGCTTGCTCTTGTAAGCACCCAGCTTGCAGGTTACCGTGTCAGCAGGCACAAAGGAGTGTTCTGATGCTGGTGAAATCGTTGTCCGCGCTATCGCAGGCGCACCACGGGGCGCTGACCGCCCCCTACCGCGCCGCATTGCGCGCCCGCCGGTTCAAGAACGCGGTGTTCAACGCCCCGGTCGATGCGCCTGACGTCTCCACCGTCACCACGGTCGACGGCGCCCGCCTGCGCGTCCACTCCTACGGTCCCGCCGATGCCGAGCCGATCGTGCTCATCCACGGCTGGAGCTGCTGTATCGAGTACTGGCACCCGCAGATCAACACTTTCGCCGACCGCTACCGCGTGATCTCCTACGACCAGCGCGGCCACGGCGAGAGCACGCTGGGCCGCGCCGCCCTGGCCGATCACACCCTCGCCGACGATCTCGCCGCCGTCCTCGACGCGACCCTGCGCCCCGGCCGCAAAGCCCTGCTCGTCGGCCACAGCATGGGCGGTATCACCCTGCAAGCCTGGGCGGCCCGGCACCCCGATCAGGTGGCCCGCCGCGCCCGCGCGGTGGTGCTGGCCAACACCACTTCGGGCAATATCCGCTACGACACCGATCTGCTGCCGCTGCTGAACAAACCGCTCAGCGTCGGCAGCCAGCCGCTCACCCTGCTCGGTTCCCCGATCCGGCTGCCGATGATCTTCGCCGAATCCCTGCTCACCTCCCCGCTGCCGTTGCCCGGCGGCTGGGCGGCGCGGGAGCTGCTCAAAGAGCGCATCATGGCCCGCGGCGCCACGAACGAACAGGCCGAATTCGCGCTGAGTATCGTGCGCTCCTGCCGCCCGCTGGCCCGCGGCCGGCACGCCGCGCTGCTGGCGGATCTGGAGCTGGGCGAAGCCGCCGCGAACCTGACCGTCCCCACCACGATCATCGCGGGCCGCTACGACCGGCTCCTGCCCGAACGGATGTCACGCATCATCGCCGACACCATGCGCGCGGCCGGTAATCACCCCGATTACCAGGTCTGGCCCACCGGCCACCTGGGCAATATCGAGGATGCCGATCGTTTCGACGCCGAACTCGCCGCCATCCTGAACCGCACCAGCTCGCAGTCGAAGGCCGCGGGCTGAGCGGAGGTCCCCGAGTCCGGTCGACGATGCCCGGCTCGGTGGACCCTCTCGCGCGAACCGGAATATCGGCCGTGGCGCGTCGTTGCACGCAACGACACCGCCAACCGATAGGAATGGAGCTATGCGCGCAGCGACCTATGACCGCTACAGCACCGACAACAACGATATCCGCGTCCGTGACCTGCCCGATCCCAAACTCTTCCCCGGTTCGGTCCTGATCGAGGTGCGGGCGGCCGGGGTGAATCCGGTCGACTGGAAGGTGATGTCGGGCGGGCTGGACGGCCTGATCGATGCGGTGTTCCCGGTGATTCCGGGCTGGGATGTCGCCGGGACCGTGGTCGGCACCGGGCTGGACACTCCCGAATTCGCGGTCGGCGACGAGGTGCTGGCCTACGCCCGTAAAGACGTGCTGCACGCCGGGACATTCGCCGAACTGGTCGCGGTCGAGGCGGCGCACGTCGCGCGTAAACCGGCCGATCTGCCGTGGGAGCAGGCCGGGGCCTTGCCGTTGGCCGGCGGCACCGCGCTGCGGACCCTCGACCTGCTCGGGGTCACCGGCGACGACACGGTGCTGATCCACGCCGCGGCCGGCGGCGTCGGCAGTCTCGGTGTGCAGATCGCGAAGGCCCGCGGCGCTCGCGTGCTGGGCACGGCTTCCCCCGGCAACCACGACTACCTGCGTGAACTCGGCGCCGAACCGGTGGCCTATGGCGACGGCGTAGTCGAGCGCATCCGCGAACTCGCCCCCGACGGCGTTGCGGCGGTGGCCGATTTCGTCGGCGGCCAGCTCGACACCACGCTCGCAGTCCTCGCGCCCGGCGGCCGGCACGCCTCGATCGCCGACAACAGCGTCGCCGAACACGGTGGGCATATCGTCTGGGTCCGCCCCGACGGCACCCAAACCCAGCGACTGGCCGACCTCGCCGCCAAGGGCGACCTCACCGTCCCGGTTGCCCGCACCTTCTCCCTCGAAGAGGTTCCGGAGGCATTCGCCGCGAGCCAGACCGGCCATACACGCGGCAAGAACGTCATCGTGCTCTGAGATCGAATCCTCGCCCGGTAGGAGCGACCGGCCTGTCTCCGCGTAGGCAGAGGCGGTCGCGTCTACCGGTGCGCCTCCGCGGCTGGGAAGGTTCGGCGGGATCCGCCACCACACTCAACGACCACAGCCCGGGCGCCACCGGCCGCGCCTGCTGCGCCTGCTGCGCCACCCACTCGACCCGGCACGTTTCTCGCCCCTTCGACAAGCAACGGCGGACACCACCCTGGCCTCGGTCGGCCACTGAGCGGGACCGGGCGAGTGGTACGCGCGTTCCCGGACCCCGGCGACCCCGGGGCAGGTAGGTTCGCACGATGGCTTTGCGCGTTGTTCAATGGGCGACCGGGGGTGTCGGACAGGCCGCGATCGAACATATCCTGCGGCATCCCGACCTCGAACTCGTCGGCTGCTGGGTGCATTCACCGGAGAAGTCCGGCAAGGATGTCGGCGATATCGTCGGGCTGGACAAGACCGGTGTCGTCGCGACCCACAGCGTCGAGGAAATTCTCGCCCTCGACGCCGATTGCGTCCTGTACGCGCCGCTGCTGCCCGACGCCGGGCAGGTGCAGGCGATCCTGCGATCCGGCAAGAACGTCGTCACTCCCCTCGGCTGGTTCTGGCCGACCGAGAAGGAGCGGTCGAAAATGGAACCCGCGGCGATCGAGGGCGGAGCGACCCTGCACGGCACCGGAATCGACCCCGGTGGCGCGACCGAACAGCAGCCCCTCTTCTTCAGCGGCCTCTCCTCGGCGATCACCTTCGTCCGCGGCGAAGAATTCTCCGATATCCGCACCTACAACGCACCCGATGTCGTCCGCTACATCATGGGTTTCGGCGCGACGCCGGAGGAGGCGAAGGCCGGCCCGATGCTGGGCCTGCTCGCCCGCGGCTTCGAGCAGTCGGTGCGAATGTGCCTGGACACCTTGGGTTTCGCCGAGGCGGAGGTCCGCAGCAGCCACGAACTGGCCGTCGCCACCGCGGCGATCGATTCACCGGCGGGCGTGATCGAACCCGGCCGGGTCGCGGCGCAGCGCTTCGCCTGGGAGGCGTTCATCGGTGAGACGAAGGTGGTGCGGGTAGCGGTGAACTGGCTGATGGGTGAGGAAAATTTGGATCCCCCTTGGAAATTCGGCCCCGGTGGTGAACGCTTCGAGGTTGAGGTGAAGGGCGATCCGGATTGTTCGGTCGTCATCCACGGCTGGCATCCGGCCAGTGTCACCGCGGGCCTGCTCCGCAACCCCGGGATCGTGGTCACCGCCGCGCACTGCGTCAACTCGATCCCCACGGTCTGCGCCGCGCCGCCCGGCATTCTCACCTTCGTGGATATGCGGGTGGTCACCGGTCGCGCGCACCCCGACCTCGCCAACTGATCCCGCGGGCAGAACCGCGAATGGACCGACACTCGACCGGTTCGTTCGCTGCGCCACTCATTCGTCGGGAGGTCGACGGGTTGTGCCGGCATTCCATATCTCCAAGACCGGTCACGGCGTCGGCGACGATCGTGGTTTTCATGACGCACTCGACACCAGCGGCGGAACTGGACATTTTCACCGAGATCTTTCGAGATTGGGATACAGCGCTCGCCGCCAACGACACCGAGCGGATCGCTCACTTCGCTACCGCGGAGTGGACATTCGTCTCGCCGGAAGGACCGTACCCGGGCAGCGCCTTCCTGGCGGTGGTCAGCAGCGGTGCGGTAATCCACCACACGATGACGAGCAAGATCAGTTCGGTGCGTGTCCTCGGCGACACCGCTGTTGTCGTTGCTCGGGTAGTCAATACCGGCACCTACGAGGGGCAGCCGTTCGAGAACGACGAGTGGACTTCGGACGTATTCGTCCGGCGAGACGGCCGCTGGCGATGCGAATTCACTCACCTGACCCCGGCGCGGGTTCCGCATTTCGACCGTGAAGTTCGAGCGGATGATCGACCATCGTGACGGTAACCGGTGGGATCTGGACGCCATCGACGGCCACCGGCCGACCGCTCGCGATACCCACAGCATGACGCGAACGAACCGGCGCTCGGCCGGTTCGTTCGTATGGCCCGCCGGTCAGACAGCGGCGATCACGACCACCAAGGCGATCAGCGCGATCACCTGCAGTCCAACCCGCACGAAAATGACGCTTTCCCAACGCTGTTGCAACGCACGGGCGTTATCCGGGATCACCCCGGAAAGCGCTGCCGTCTTCTGCGCCATATTGACCGGCTTCGCGATCCGGGCGTACAGCATAAGCCAGACGACCAGCGAAACCACGGCCACGGCCGCCGCTGCCGCCGCAACCGGGTAGCCGCCGAGCCCCGCCACGACGGCGGCGGCGAGCGCACCGGCCAATCCGGTGATGCCGATCGGCGGCATGCGTTTATCGGCGAAGTAGTGACCCCAGCCGGCGTTGAGGGTCATCGTCGTGTCGTCCAGCCGGGCATTGACCGAGCGCGTGACGAGTGCGGCGACAGCATCGGCACCGTAGACGACACCGTTGGTGACGAGGGCGAGCCCGGCGAGAACTTGGACGAGGGTGATCATGGCCAACTCCATATCTAGCATTGCTATATTGAATAGCGACACTATCTGTCGATAGCTACTTTGTCTAGCGCTGCTAACTTGAAGGGATGGGAATCCAGAACAGGCGAGAACGGGAACGCGCCGACCGGCACCGGCTGATCGTCGACACCGCCCGCGAACTGGCCGAGACCGAAGGCTGGGACGCCGTCACCGTCCGCAAACTCGCCGACCGCATCGAATACAGCCAGCCGGTTCTCTACAGCCACTTCGCCGGCAAACGTGCCATCGTCACCGCGGTGGCCCTCGACGGCATCACCGAACTGGCCGAATCCCTGCGCCGTGCCCGCACCACCGCCGCGGACGAGTCGGCCGCCCTGGCCGCCGTAGCCCGCGCCTACACCGATTACGCCGCCGAGAACCCCGCCCTCTACGACGCCATGTTCGTCCTCCCCACCGACCTCACCTTCGGCGACGGCGCCCCGGAACCCCTCCGCAACGCCTTCGCCGAACTGGTCACCACCTTCGCCCCCTTCGCGGCGAGAACCGACGTCGAAACCCTCACCGAAACCGTCTGGAGCACCCTCCACGGCCTGGCCACCCTGGAACGCAACAACCGCCTCCGCCCGGGCCACCGCGAGGAACGCCTGGCCATCCTCCAGAGCTGGCTCGAAAGCGCCGCAAACGAGTCCGCCGCACCGCACGCGAAGTAGAGAGGTTCTTACGTGGGTAGTTTCTTGTAGCAGGTGAGAGCGGTGGCGAGTTGGAGAAATGCTGCGAAGTGACGACCGTGGCGTTCGATATGTCAAGCAGGAGCCGGGACCATCGACCTGATATGCATCAGGATGATTTGATCGTCAGCTGGAATGCAGCGTGAACACCACCGAGTAGTCCACCCGCCCCGGCGCGGTCGTGTGCCCGTTCGTTGCGGTAAACGCACAATTGGCTACCAGGCGATATTGTGTATCCAATCGCAACCCCGGCACGGAAGAGTGCCACAGGTAGTCCGCGGGGATCGACGGGTGATGGTCTGAATACCCCCGTTTACCTTCGACATGGGCACCGCAGGCCATTGTGCCTTGAACGATCGCCCTGACGGAGTCCGACAGGCGCAACGACCAGAACAGTCTGTAATTCGCGGGGTCGTAGACGGCGTCGGCGGTGAATATTCCGTGCGCTCCGTCGTACCGATGGGACGTATTGGTGGGCGTGAAGTCCACGTACCCGGGTTTAGCCGAGGCAGGACCCGCAGTCAGGATTGCCAAGACGCAGGCGAGGACAACCGTATACGTGAAGCGCGACATGAAAAATCCCCCTGAGGTGTGTGATCGATGGCGACATCGACCGGTAGACCCTCGGCGATATCGGTGACCGAGGCGTTGTCGAAGGCAGAGAAGTGGAACCAGACGAGCGATTCGTCTGCAAGCTGGATTACACCGGTTCCCTTGTTCGGGTTCCAGCGCCAGATGATTCCCCGATCCATATCCACTCCCCTGCTCGACACCGATTGTCGCCAAAGAACAGTCAACCCAGCAACGGATTTCTGCGAGTCCACACCGTTCTCACTCCGCCGACAGCACGCTGAGGAACTCTAGACGTCCGCCCGGCACGGGGCTCAGCGCTGCACCCCGGGGGTGATACTCGCGTGCTTCCGGAGGTTTCATTCGCGACCCGCGCGACCGGTTCGTTGACCCGAGCGTACGAGTGCGTTTCAATGCAGCGGCGTCCGAAGACGTTTTCGCTGCTCAGGCTTGTGCATACCCGTCAGGCCGCGACGGTGCCCGGTCGTTCCGGAACCGGCCCGCGGTAGCGCCCGGCGTTCGCCGGGGAACGGAGTCGCCGATGAGGACGGTCGCATTCGGTTCCGGGACACGGTCGCGGATGGCCCGCGCGCTGGTCACCATGACCTTGCTGCTCTCGGGCGGCCAAGCAGTGATCCCGGCGGCCCCCCAAGCCCAGCCACCACACCCGTCCGACGACCCGTTCTACACCTACGACCAACCCCTGACCACCACCGCTGCGGGCACGGTCCTGCGTTCCCGGCCCGCGCCGTTCGCCTTCCCGAAGTTATCCACACCCATCACCAGCACCCAGGTGCTCTACCGGACCACCACCCAGCAGAACACCCCGACTGCGGCAGTCACCACCGTGTTGCGGCCACTCGTCCCCGGCCCCACGCGACTGCTCTCGTACCACATGGCCTACGACGCACTCGGCTTCCAATGCAACCCCTCCTACACGCTCACCGGCCGCACCGACAACACCGGCGCAGTCATGGAACAGGCGATAATCGCCGGCTTTCTCGCCGCCGGGTACACCGTCGTGGTACCCGATTACGAGGGCTTGGAGCTGGAGTGGACCGTCGGGCGGCAATCCGGCTACGCCGCCCTCGACGGCATCCGCGCCGCCGAACAGATCCTGGGCCTACCCGCCTCGACACCGGTCGCGATGGCCGGATACTCGGGCGGTTCGGTGCCTACCGAATGGGCCGCCGAACTCGCCCCGCACTACGCCCCCGAACTCGCCCTGGTCGGCGCGGCCGCGGGCGGGATCCCCGTCCACCTCGCCCACAACCTTCCCTACGTCAGCGGCAGCACCAACTGGGCGGGCGTCATCCCGGCCATGGTCGTCGCCTTCCGCCGCGCCTACGACCTCGACACCGCCGCTTTCCTCTCCGAACGCGGAACACAACTCTCCGACGCCGTAGAAAACCTCTGCCTCGGCCAGTTCGCCAGGCGCTACCCCGGCCTCACGGACGCCGAAATGGTCCGCGCTCCTTACACTTCCCTCCTCGACGTCCCCGCCGCCGCGGCCGCCGTCAACGACAACATCATGGGCACCGCCGGCACCCCCACCATCCCGCTGTTACTCGCCGTAGGCCAAAGCGACCCGATCGGCGACTCGGTAATGGTCGCCCGCGATATCGAAGCCCTCGCCCACCAGCACTGCCACCGCGGCGTCCCGGTCACCTACACCCGCTACCCCCACGCCGACCACATCGCCGCCTTCCCCCTCTTCCAAGCCCAAGCCGCCCAATTCCTCACCGACCGCTTCGCCGGCACCCCACCCCCAACCAACTGCCCCTCCATCGGCCCGGGCAACTCCCTCGCCCCCATCCCCACCCAAGCCCGCTGATCCGCCTGAATCCGTGCCGTGCTCGATGCGGGATGTTTAGACCAGTGCCAGACGGCGGCCATGGACAACTGCCGATCGTCCAGCCCAGCGTCTCTGCGGAGCTCCCTGAGTCTCGCACCGAGAGCCGCTTTCGCCCGAGCTGCACCGTTCACTTCCCGCGGTACTCCTCGAACGGAGCCGCAGCAGCCCACACTCGATCACGAACCGCGACCGCGTGCGCGACGATCACCGGTTCGTCGGTCAGCGCAGCGCCGACCCAGAGCCCCCGCGCGTCCAGCAGGGAGAATGCCACCGCCCGCTCATCGAACAGCCAGAAATCCTCGGTTGCCGGGTCGGACGGATCGGCCTCGTGCCGCGCCAAGTAACGGATGTCCTCGCCGGCCTCGATGTTGTGGCGGCTCAGCGCGAGCAGGTAACGCGTATAGAGCGTGTGCGGCTCACTTACAATTCGCGCGCGACGCATCGCAACCCCTCGCGCGACCGTAGCGGCAACGTGGTCCGTCCAGCCGGAGAACCATTTCCCTCCTGGGTCGATCGTCTCGTCAGCACGGAACGCCGCGAGCGACTCGGATTCCGACTCGCTCGCATAGTCGTCGCGCGTTTCGAGATGAAAGGCAGACCGTTCAGCAGTCGCGAATACGGGCCGTAACTCCTCAGCGCCGTAAAGCAGGCGCATTGGGGCGCGCCTCCTGACCGATCAGAGCCGGCGCAGCCGGCCTCGGCTTCTGAATTTCCATGATCGCGAGCGCTCCCGGGTGCACAACAACCAGATGACGTCCGGAAGGCATATCGATGTCTTCTCTTAGGGCACCGCGCCGACCCGTTGCGCCAATTTCCCCAGGTCACCCGTAGTCAGATCACGCCGCGCGGTCCGCATCATATGCCCGACCAATTCCCGGACGGGCGCCATCGTTCGAACATGTTGCGGTGCGGCATGTTCAGCCCGCAACAGCGCATACAACGAATCGCGGTAGTTCCGTTGCATGGCGTGGGCGCGGCCGATCTCCACGAAGTACTGTGCGCGCCGACCCTCGTTCGGCAGCTCACCCGGCGCCAACGTCTGCGCGAACGCAAGCACCTGACCCGGTTCGCGACGCTCGATCGCGGCCGACATACGCCAAAGCGCAACGTTGGCCGGGCCGAAGGACTCGTTCCGCGCAATCGACGTATTCGGCCGCGCTCCAGCGAGCCTGCCCGCCTGCTCAGCAGCTTCGGCCAGATGTGGTTCCGGGTCGCCACCCATGGTGGCCGCCACGATCGAACCCTGTAGATGCAACATTCCGTAGGTTTCGATCTCGCCGGCCGTCCGCACCTCGGAGTCGATCTTCTCGGCCGTCGCGGTGGTCGCGGCGAGCGCGGCAGGCAGCGCACCGGGCCGCGACAACATGATCTGCCCCTGACTGAACACTGCGGCGGCAATCGGCGCGACACCGCCGACGTGGCTCGCGGCACGCTCGGCTTCCTGCGCAGCCGTCCAAGCAAGGGCGTGATACCCGCGTGCCCGCAACGCCGATGCGACACCGTAGGCGACGGTACCCAGCACATCCCAGGCCCGTTCGGCGTTCGCGCCGTCGGCATCACGCACGTGCCGGTAGGCATCGGTCAACATCGGTACGAGCATCGGGCCGAGCGCGGCGTAATCACAATCGTTGCGAAGCTTGGTGGCCAGCTCACTCGAGGCCGCCAAATCATCCAGCGAACGCGGCGGCCGGGTGTCGGTGACATTGCCGCGCGTCCAGATCACCGTTTCGAGTTCCGGTACTACCGCATGGAATCCAGCGGTCGCCGGATCGAGCTTGTCCTGATCGTGGCCCGTCAAGTCACCGACGGTGACCCCGAGCGCAGCAGCAAGCGCAAGCAACGTCCGCCGCGAATCGACCGGCCGTTCACCGTTCTCGTACTTGGCGATTGCGCCCCGGGACATCCCCGCCCGATCGGCGAGTACTTGCTGTGAGATCCCCCGCCGGGCACGAATCTGGCGCACCCGCTGACCTATATAGCTGTCCTCGTCGCACTGATCGTCGCTCATATGTGCTCCCTCGATGGCACCGACAAGGCACATGGTACGTGCGTTGTCCCTGCGTGGGACAAGTTGCGCCACCAACCTTGCCAAGCTCGGTCCAGCCTCGCCGCCGGGTCGACCGCCGACGCTTCAGGGTCCCCGGCGGCGGGTGCATTCCACGTAGAGACAACGGCAGGGGGCCAGACGCGGCAGCAAGGAGACCCGATCGCGTTCGGATGGGTCGACGACGACGTAAGTACCTCACCTGAATGGGACCGAGCGCAGGTCTCCCGGCTCGCGCGGCACCTCGGCTACCGAATCATCTGGCCCGATGTGTATTCAGTGCTACCCGTAGCCGATCAAGTCCGCAACGCCCAGGCAGATGTGGTGATCCTGCCCGCCCCTGACCACCTCGGCCCACTGGAATTGAACAGAGTGATGGACATGGCTGACGTGGAGACTGTACGGCCACGGTTGTCCTTCGCCCGGTGGTCGATGTGGGGTACAAGACGGTGATCTATCTCGGCTTCGCAATCGCGATCGGTCTTCCCCTGGGCATCCTTATATGGGCGGTGTTCTGGCCGCGAGCTCGAGATGGCTACCGACTCGACCCACCCACGAACCGGTGCCCCTTTCCATAGTCCCCAGCGACCGATCTTCATTCAACGATGATGCCGCTTATGTAGCCGACCTCGGGCTCATCGCTCGCGGCAATCCCGTGCGGATCGCCAACCCGATCTACAAAGAAGTGATCGCGCGAGTCCTGGGCGTTCAGCGGTTGCGCACCGAACAGGCTTCGGCGATAGCTGCGGTGTCCCAGTAGAAGGGCCGTACCTCGGTGGTCAGGCCCTCGGTCACCGTGATCGTTTGCAGGATGGGGAAGTTCAACTCCCGACCGGTGGCACGGGAGCGTGCGTTCACGTGGGTCAGGACAACGAGCGGACTGGTATCGGACAGAAATACCTGTTCGGTCATTTCGAAACGGTCCCATGTCGCACTCATGGCGAGGAAGAACTGTTCCATACCGTCGTGACCACGCCAGATTCCTCCGTAAGGAAGCGAATCCGCCTGCCACAGCACCACATCGGAGGCGAAGAACGGGGCAAGCGCGGAGAACGAAGCCTTGCCGGGGCCGCCGGCGGCCAGGTACTCCGCTTCCGCTCGATACATACGTTCCAATACGAGTCTGGGCGAAAGCTGGGAAGAGGCGGTCATGCGATCAGTATCAGACTGCTGGCCCGTGATCGGCTGGCGGTAATCGGACGGCACGTTCCGCCGACGACGGACGGTCATGTCGTATTTCCGCCGGTAACGCGGTTCGTGCGTTCTTACGGTCGGTCGAGTGCGAATCGATACCAGGCCCAAGACTTCTGACACCGCCCAGCTCCGCGGTCCCGTCATCCTGTTCATGGCGGTGGCCGCTGCCCTCGGCACCTCGACCATCTACCCGATGCAGCCCGCGATCGCGGACGTGGCGGATACGCTGGGCACGCAGATCACCATCGTCGGGATCGCGCTCGCCTGCGGCCCCGTCGGCTACATGATCGGACTCGGTCTGCTGGTGCCGCTGGTCGACCGCTTTGCCCCCGGGCGCGTCCTCGCAGCTCAGTTCGCGGTTCTCGGGTGTGCGCTCGCGGCCGGCGCCGCCGTCGGCACCGTCCACTTGCTGGGTCCGATAGTCGGCCTGATCGGAGCATGTTCGGCCGTCGGAGCAGGTCTGAGCTCGGTCGCGGGCCGCTTGGCTCCACCGCGGCGGCGGGCAACGATCTTGGGGATGGTGACCGCAGGCATCTCGGCCGGCATCCTCGCAGGCCGGATCGTAGGCGGGTGGCTCGCGGACGCGTTCGGCTGGCGCGGGATGCTGCTGGTGTTCGCCGCTGCCTGCGGTGTGGTTGCCGCGTCCTGCCTGGTGGCGCTTCCCGCGACACCCGGCAACGCCGAACGCGGCTACCTCGCCACGCTGCGTTCCCTGCCCGGCTTGTTCATCCACCACGCGACCCTGCGCGTTGCCGCGCTTCGCGGCGCCCTGTGGTACTTCGCGTTCTGCGCGGTGTGGGCCGGTCTCGCCGTGGCGCTCTCCGAACCCCCGTACTCCTACTCGGCCGAACGGATCGGACTGTACGCGCTGGCGGGTCTCACAGGGCTCCTGGCCACCCAGATCGCGGGCGCGCGGACCGACCGTGACGGTGCCCGCCGGGTGATCCTCGTCGGCCTCGCCCTGGCCGGGATCGCCGCGGCCGGCGCGGGCTTCGGCCTCGCGAACACGGTCGTGACGCTGGTCTGCCTGGCAGTTTTCGACGCGGGGCTGTTCGCCGCCCAAGTGGCCAACCAGAGCACGATCCTGGCCATCGATCCCTCGGCCCCGGCACGCTTCAACAGTGCGTACATGCTGGTCTACTTCGTCGGCGGCAGCCTCGGCACAGCCTTCGGCGCCGCGGCGGTCGAATGGTTCGGGTGGCCGGCCACCGCCTTGATCGCCGCCTCAGCGATCGGGGCCGCCGCGGTAATCACCGGCCTCGCCCACGTGACACCCGAGGGTGCTGCAGCGGGTCGGTGAGCCGGAGCGCAGCTCGGCAGTTGAGTCGGTACCGGACTCGAGAAGTATGGAGCCGCCTGGGGGAATCGAACCCCCGACCTTTTCATTACGAGTGAAGCGCTCTACCGACTGAGCTAAGGCGGCGTGCCGTTCGGCGTCGCGAGTCTATCGTCTCCGGCCGGGGAACGCGAAAACGGGTGGTCAGGACGTTTGGGCGAGGAGGGTGGCGGCCATGGCGGCGAGGGCGAAACGGGGTTTGACGTTGAGGTCGAGGGCTTCGCGGCAGGCGAGGACGGCATCTATCGAGCGGAGCAGGCCCTCGGGGCGGATGCGGGTGGCGAGGTCGCGGGCGCGGTCGGCCATATCGGGGTGGTTCATGGTGAGGCCGGTGGGGTCGCCGAAGCTCACGGCGAGGGCGTCGCGATAGAGGCCGGCTATATCGAGGAGGGCGCGGTCGAGGGCGTCGCGGCCGGTGCGGGTGGTGCGGGATTTCTGGCGTTTTTCCAGGTCCTTCAGGGCGCCCGCGGAACCTCGGGTGGCGCCGGCCGCGCCTTTGCCGGTGCCACCGGCGCCGAGGGCGGTGGCGAGTTCGTCGCGTTCGCGTTCGTCGCGTTCGGCGCTGAGCTGTTTGGCTTCGTCGTCGGCGGCTTTCACCAATTCGTCGGCGGCGAGGTAGGCGTTGCCACGGAAGACGGCGGCCACCAGGTCGAGGGCGCGGCGGCGGCGGTCGCGGGCCTCGTCGTCGGTGGCGAGGCGGCGGGCGCGGCCGACGTGTCCACCGCTCACGGCGGCCGCCCATTCGGCGGTTTCCGGGTCGAGGCCGTCGTGGTCGCGCAGGACTTGCGCGATCGCGGGTACCGACGGGGTGACCAGGTGGACGTGGCGGCAGCGGGAACGCAGGGTCACCGAGATGTCCTCGGGATCGACCGAGGGGGCGCACAGCAGGAATACGGTGCGACCGGGCGGCTCCTCCACCGCCTTCAGCAGGGCGTTACCGGCGCCTTCGGTAAGGCGGTCGGCATCCTCGATGATGACCACCTGCCAGCGGCCCGTGCTGGGGCGGCGGGCAGCGATCTGCACGATGGCGCGCATTTCCTTGACCGCGATACTCAGGCCTTCGGGGATGATGCGGCGGACGTCGCCGTGGGTTCCGGCCATGGTGGTAGTGCATGCGTGGCAGTGGCCGCAACCGGGGCGGTCGGGGTCGGTGCACTGCAGGGCCGCGGCGAAACACAGCGCGGCCACCGATCGGCCCGCCCCGGGCGGCCCGGTGAACAACCACGAATGTGTCATCGCCCCTTCGGCGGCGCCGGAGCGCGCGGCCGTCGCGGCGGCGGTCAGATCGGCCGCCACCGTCTCCTGCCCGACCAGCCGGTCGAAGACACCCGTCACGTCGGACACACTAATGGACCCGATCCGGCCGGGACGATCCGCGATTCACCGGACCACGGGCGCGGCTGCGGAACACGGTGCCGAGTGCACCGCTGGAGTCGGGCACACGAAGGGCTGCCGCGATAGCGAACCCGGCCGAATCGAGGCCGAGTTCGGTACGCGCAAGCACCGGCACGACCGGCATCCGTTCGCTCGGTCACGGCGTGGACACTGCGTGATACACGCAGCAACCCATGCCTATGGGGTACCCGCACCCAGCCGCTTACTGCCGGAAACCCACACCTACCCGGCACGCTGAGCGGTGGTGTTCGCACCGTCCAGTTGTTCGCGGATGATGTCGGCGTGACCGCTGTGGTGGGCGATTTCACGCAGGATGTGCAAGACCAGGAAACGCGCCGACCACCACACCCGGCCGGGTACCCACGGGTTGGTGGGAGTCGGGATGGAGGCGTCCAGATCGTCCACTGTGCGAAGCAGTTCCGCGGTGTTCGCGGCGACGAGTTCCCATTCCGCGAGGAGACCGGCGACGGTTTCGTCCTCGCCCAGGGTGTACTGGCCCTCGAAGTCTTCGAGTTTCTGTTCCGCGGTTTCGTCGCGTTCCACGAGGACTTTTGTCCACAGGCGTTCACAACTGACCAGGTGATGCAGAAGCCCGCCCAGCGTGAGTTCACTGGCGGTGGTGCGCTGTCTGGCCTGTTCGTCGCTGATCCCCCGCAGGGTGATCCGGAACATCTCGCGCTGTTCGTCGAGCAGTTGGACGAGGTCGTCACTTTCCTGGCGGCCGGCCATCGGCACTCCTTCGCATCGGTGTCGCGGGGGAGGCTACGGGGTGGGTCCGACAACCCGGGGCTATTCGTTGTCCTCGGTGGCCGTGCGGCTCGCGGCCTTCGCCGGTGCCTTCTTCGCGGTGGCCTTTTTGGCGGTCGTCTTCTTCGCCGTGGTCTTCTTCGCGGTCGTCTTCTTCGCCGCGGTGGTGGTCTTCTTCGCCGCGGCCTTCTTGGCGGGTGCCTTCTTCGCGGCGGTCTTCTTGGCCGCCTTCTTCACCGGACCTCGCGCGCGCCGATCGGCCAGCAGTTCCGAGGCACGTTCGTCGGTGATCGACTCCACCTCGTCGCCCTTGCGCAGGCTGGCGTTGGTTTCCCCGTCGGTGACATAGGGCCCGAACCGGCCGTCCTTGATCACCATCGGTTTCCCGGTGGCCGAATCGTTGCCGAGTTCCCGCAGCGGCGCAGCGGCCGCGGCCTGTCTACCCCGGCGTTTGGGTTCGGCGTATAACTTGAGCGCCTCGTCCAGGGTCACCGTGAAGATCTGGTCCTCGGTGGCCAGCGACCGGGAATCGGTGCCCTTCTTGAGATAGGGCCCGTAACGGCCGTTCTGCGCGGTGATCTCCTCGCCGGATGCCGGGTCCGTGCCGACCACGCGAGGCAGCGAAAGCAGTTTCAGCGCATCGTCGAGCGTCACCGTCGCCGGATCCATCGACTTCAACAGCGAGCCCGTGCGTGGCTTCGGGCCGGTGCTCTTCTTCGCGGTCTTCTTCGCCGCCTCTTCCTCCGGCGGTTCCGGCAGGATCTCGGTGACGTAGGGCCCGAAACGCCCTTCCTTGACCACGATTTCGTGCCCGGTCGCCGGATCGACACCGAGTGCGCGACCCTCCTGCGGCGTCGCGAACAGCTTCTCCGCGACATCCGGGGTCAGCTCGTCGGGCGGCAGATCGTCGGGCAGGTTCGCGCGCTGCGAGGTGGGTTCCGCGTCGGGATTGTCGGGATCGGTGACCATACGCTCCAGGTACGGCCCGTACCGGCCGACCCGCACGACCACGTCGCGACCCTCGTCGTCGGTGAACAGCTTGATCGAATTGATCTCGCGCGCATCGATATCGTCGAGCCGCTCCCCGACCATCTTCTTCAACCCGCCGGACCGCGCGACCGAGCCCTCGGCGCCGTCATCCCCGCCGAAGTAGAAGCTGGACAGCCAATGCCCACGCCGAGCGCGGCCGGTGGCGATCGCGTCCAGGTCGTCTTCCATGGCGGCGGTGAAGTCGAAATCGACCAGGCGGCCGAAATGCGATTCCAGCAGGCCGGTCACCGAGAACGCCACCCAAGACGGCACCAGCGCGCTACCGCGCTTGTAGATATAGCCACGGTCGAGAATGGTTTTGATGATCGAGGAGTAGGTGGACGGGCGGCCGATACCCAGTTCCTCGAGGGTTTTGATCAGCGACGCTTCGGTGTATCGCGCGGGCGGGTTGGTGCTGTGCCCGTCGGGATTCAATTCGACCGCTGTCACACCCTCACCCTCGGCGAGCTGCGGCAACCGCATCTCCGCGTCGTCGGATTGGCCCCCGGCCTCCTCGTCGACGCTCTCGACATAGGCCTTCAGGAAGCCCGGGAAGGTGATGGTGCGGCCGGAGGCGGAGAACACGCATTGTTCGCCGGTTCCCGCGGTACCGGAGATCCGCAGGGTGAGGGTGGTGCCGCGGGCATCGGCCATCTGCGAAGCGACGGTCCGCTGCCAGATCAGCTCGTAGAGCCGGAACTCGTCGTTGTCCAGCCGGGAATGCAACTGGCCGGGTGTGGCGAACGTATCACCGGAGGGGCGGATCGCCTCGTGTGCTTCCTGCGCGTTCTTGACCTTGCGGGTGTACTGCCGCGGAGTCGAATGTACGTATTCGGCGCCGTAGAGCTGGGTCGCCTGGGTGCGGGCAGCATTGATCGCCGACTCCGACAGGGTCGTCGAGTCGGTACGCATATAGGTGATGTAGCCGTTCTCGTACAGCCGCTGCGCGGTGCGCATGGTGCGCTCGGAGGTGAACCGCAGTTTCCGGCCGGCCTCCTGCTGCAGCGTGGAGGTCATGAACGGGGCATACGGTTTGCGCGTGTACGGCTTGGATTCGGCCGAGGTGACCACCAGGTCGGCGCCGTGCAGTGCCTCGGCCAGCCGCCGGGCGCGGGCCTCGTCGAGCACCAGGGCCCGGGAATCGGCCTTGAGCTGTCCGTCGGAACCGAAATCACGGCCGGTGGCGACCCGCGCACCGTCCACGTCGACCAGCCTCGCGGAGAAGACCCGCGGGTTGGCGGAATCGGCGTCGCCGCCGGCATCCAGCTTCGCCGCGATATCCCAGTACTCGGCCGACCGGAACGCCATCCGCTCGCGTTCGCGCTGCACGATCACCCGCGTGGCCACGGATTGCACCCGGCCCGCCGACAACCGCGGCATAACCTTCTTCCACAGCACCGGGCTGACCTCGTAGCCGTACAGCCGGTCCAGGATGCGGCGGGTTTCCTGGGCGTCGACCAGGTCGTTGTCCAGGTCACGGGTATCGGCGGCCGCGGCGCGGATCGCGGGTTCGGTGATCTCGTGGAACACCATCCGCCGCACCGGCACCTTCGGTTTCAGCGTCTCCAGCAGATGCCAGGCGATCGCCTCGCCCTCGCGGTCGGGGTCGGTGGCGAGATACAGCTCATCGGCGTCGGCCAGCAGACCCTTGAGTTCGGTGACCTTGCCCTTCTTTTCCGGGCTCACCACGTAGATGGGTTCGAAGTCGTTGTTGACGTCCACTCCGAGTCGGGCCCAGTCCTGCCCCTTGTACTTGGCGGGCACATCGGCAGCACCCCGCGGCAGATCGCGGATATGGCCGACGGACGCCTCGACCGTATAGTCCCGCCCCAGGTAGGGCGCGATTTTCCGGGCCTTGGTCGGAGACTCGACGATCACGAGACGACGCACGGGACGACCCGCCTCGGCTGCGCTACGGTCTCGTGTTGCCACCGGCGAATCCCTTTCCTTCTCGACCCGCGAAGCGCTGCTGGGGGCGCAGGACGCGGCTGGATGAACAGATGGTGAAGTCGAACATCACCACCAGACACGTTTATACCTTGACGCTGCGCGTGGCCGAGCGGTTGCGACCATCGGGCGATGGCGCGTCGATGCCGTTCAGTATGCAGGGCGCGAGGCCGCTACAGCACGCACGGTAGGTCACGAGGACGTGCCTTGTCGATGTGAGCGGGGTGGGCGCACGGTCATCCGGCGCCGGCCCGCGCGTGGCGCGACGCCGGCGGGACCGGCCGGAGTCCGGCGGGATCGGCGTCGCGCGGAATACGGCCCGACCTGGGGCGTGGGTTCGCGGTGAGTGAGCGCGCGGTGCCGCGGCCGAACGGTTCGGTGACGGTATGAACCGGGCCGGTATCCGGCCGGGCAGCGATCGGCCGGGTGCGATGCGTTCGGCCGGAGCAGCCGCGGAGTGGCGCAACGACGCCATCGCTCGTACGGCTCCCGGGGTACATGCGGCCGATGCCGAAGCTCGCGAGGAACGCGCGGCCGTAACGAACTCGGGAGTACGCAGAGGACGAGCGATGAGCGCGGAAGTACGCATACTGCACATATAGTTCGTCCCTCGCTCCCGTTACGGGATCGAGGGACGAACTGGGAGGTGTACTCGCTCAGCTGAGCGCGCGAACTCCGGTGGCCTGCGGGCCCTTGGTGCCCTGACCAACCTCGAACTCGACCTTCTGATTTTCTTCGAGGGTACGGAACCCCGAACCCTGGATTTCGGAGTAGTGGACGAAGACATCCGCGGAGCCGTCTTCGGGCGCGATGAAGCCGAAGCCCTTCTCCGCGTTGAACCACTTCACAGTTCCCTGTGCCATTCTGTTCCTTCTCTTTTCTTACTCGGAACGGCGGACAACTGAGTTTCGTCCACCGGGCCTGTTCCGAACCCCTGTACTCTGGACTCCCATGGGGGCCTTCGTAAGCGGTTCGCAACATCGATCCTGCCAAGGTTTGGACTTTGCATCCATTCCCTCGAACACAGAAGCTTGCGACCGAGACCCAGTGAACCATGTCTTCGGGAAATTCAACAGCGGAGTTACCGACAATTTGCAAAAAAAATGATCTCGCGAATGCAGGGGTAAGGGATAGCCGGCCGGAATCTGTACCTCCGGTATGTTTGCTTACCGATAACCAGCCGACGGACCGTGTACCCACCTGTGACCCAGATCGCTATTGGGTATCGAATCCGCAGGCAGCGAGCGGCGGAAGACGGTGTTTCACACCTTCCGGCGGCACAGAAGGCATGGCGGAATGACGCGCGAGGTCCGATCCGAGACCAGCTACGGTCGATCGTTGCTGAATCGTGTCCTCGGCGGCGCCGGGGATACCGATGAGCGACTGACGCATATCGCGGAGGTACCCGGGCGTGCCGCGCGAACCACCGAATGGCCGCTGTGGGCGGCGACGGCGGTGGTCGAAGCGCTGCGCGCGGAGGGTATCGAAGCTCCCTGGAGCCATCAGGCCGAAACCGCGGAACATGCCCACAACGGGCGCAATGTGGTGGTGTCGACCGGGACCGCGTCGGGCAAATCACTGGGCTACCAGCTGCCCGTTCTCACGGCATTACACGACGATCCGCGGGCGACCGCCCTGTATATCGCGCCGACCAAAGCACTCGGGGCCGACCAGCTGCGAACGGCCGGCGAACTCGTCCGGCACCGTCCGCTGCGCGATATCGCGATCGCCGCCTATGACGGCGATACGCCCACCGAGATCCGGCAGTGGGTGCGCGCGGAGGCACGCTGGGTGTTCACCAACCCCGACATGCTGCACCTCGGCATCTTGCGATCGCATCGCCGCTGGTCACGGCTGTTTCGCCGGTTGCGCTACGTGGTGGTCGACGAATGCCACGCCTACCGCGGAGTCTTCGGCTCCCATGTGGCGCTGGTGCTGCGGCGGCTCCGCCGGCTGGCCGCCTATTACGGTGCCGACCCGGTATTCGTGCTGTGCTCGGCGACCGCCGCGGACCCGGCCGCGGCCGCGGCGCGGCTGACCGGCGCGGACTGCGTGGCAGTCACCGAGGACGGCTCCCCACGTGGCCCGCGCACCGTGGCCTTCTGGGAGCCACCGCTGCTGACCTCGGTACACGGCGAGAACGGGGCGCCCGTACGCCTCGGCGCGACCACCGAAGCCGCCCGAATCACCGCCGATCTGGTGCTGGAGGGTGCCCGCACGCTGACCTTCGCCCGATCACGCCGCGCCGCCGAACTCATCGCCCTGCACACCCGGCAGCGGCTCGCGGAAATCGACCCCGGCCTGGCAGAACGGGTCGCCGCCTACCGCGGCGGCTACCTGCCCGAAGACCGCCGCGCCCTCGAAGCGGGCCTCACCGACGGATCACTGGTGGCCGCGGCGACCACGAACGCCCTGGAACTCGGCGTGGATATCGCGGGGCTGGACGCTGTGGTGCTCGCGGGATTCCCGGGCACAGTCGCCTCGTTCCGCCAGCAGATCGGCCGGGCCGGACGGCGCACCCAGGGGGCACTCGCCGTGCTGGTGGCACGTGACGATCCGCTCGACACCTACCTCGTCCACCACCCCGGAGCGCTCCTGGACCGGCCGGTGGAAGCCACGATCATCGACCCGGCCAACCCCTATGTCCTGGGCCCGCAGTTGTTGTGCGCGGCCATGGAACTGCCGCTCGGTGATGCCGAGGCACAGCAGTTCGGCAACCACCGGATCCTGGCGGAATTGGCAGGTCAGGGCCTACTTCGCCGCCGGAAGTCCAACGGCGGCCAGCACTGGTTCTATACCGGACCCGAGCCACCACACGATTCGGTCGACGTCCGCGGCGGTATCGGTACACAGGTCGCGATCGTGGTCGGCGAGACCGGGCGGTTCCTCGGGACGGCAGACCCGGGCCGGGCCCCGGCGACCCTCCATCAGGGCGCGGTACATCTGCACCAGGGCGAGACCTATGTGGTCGACGAACTGGATCTCGAAGCGGGGGTGGCCTTCGTCCACGAGGAGAGCCCCGGCTGGTCCACCAGTGCCCGGCAGATCACCTCCATCACGATCGATTCGGTCCGGGAGACCCGCGCCTTCGGGCAGGTCACGGCGGCATTGGCCGAGGTCACCGTGCACAGCCAGGTCGTCGGTTACCTTCGCACCGCGCTCACCGGCGAGGTGCTCGACCTGGTCGAGCTCGATCTGCCGCCACAGCGCCTGTCCACCGCGGCCGTGCTCTACACCGTCACCCCGGAGCTGCTGGACCGGGCCGGTATCGCGCCGGCCGACGTGCCGGGATCGCTGCACGCCGCCGAACATGCGGCCATCGGGCTGTTGCCGCTGGTCGCGACGTGCGACCGATGGGATATCGGGGGCGTTTCCACCGCCCGGCATCCCGATACCGGCCTGCCCACCGTGTTCGTCTACGACGGACAGGCCGGCGGGGCCGGTTTCGCCGAGCGCGGCTACGCCCTGTTCCGGCGCTGGCTGGGTGCCACACTCGCCGCCGTGGAGTCGTGTTCCTGCCGCTCCGGATGCCCGTCGTGTGTGCAATCACCCAAGTGCGGCAACGGCAATGACCCGCTGGACAAAGCGGGAGCGGTCCGGTTGTTGACGGCGATTCTGGCCGAGCCGGGCGGGCCCGATCGCGCAGCACCCACCGCGTAACGGAACCACGCAGGTCATCGGCTCACTGGTGGGCACACGACCTACCACGCGGACCGCCGCGTCGCCGAATTAAAAGGAAGCCGCTCATGTTAACTGAATTGTTGCCACTTAACCGGCCGGTAGCCGGCGGCAATGTATTCGGATCATTTCAATAACGAACTCCTATTTCCGGTAACGAGCAGTTAATTGCCACCGCTAAGTGAACGACCAATTCGTTGTCGACCAATATCCGCGAAGTCCCTCAGCGCCCTTCTTCGACCGGGCCGGCCCGCGCAATCGCACGTATACGCCGCGCCCCGAACGGACCTACCGGTACCTTTTCCTCCACTTCGATCAGGACATCCCAGCCCGCGACTTGGCATCGGGTTATCGCGGCCCGCATCCGCCGGCCGAGGGATTCGGCGGCGGCGCATCCCACCTCGGCGCCGTCGCGTAGTCCGGCGGCGGCAGCCAGCGCCGACAGGTCCGCGGCCGCCTGCGCGCGGTGCCGCGCTACGACGACCCCACCGATGTGGGTCACCAGTACGGTCAGCGCGATCAGGGCGGCCACGGCGAAGCATGCCGTTACCGTGGCCGACCCCCGGTCACCGCGCATCCGGCCGAACCGACAGCCATTCCTCGGGCGTAGGCCGGCCCGGTTACCGCTGGACAGACGTACCGGGCTCGAGCCGTCCGCCGCTACCGGCCCCGGGTAACCCCGGCGGACGGCCTTGGGCTCAGCCGAGAGTCCGTCGCCCGAGCGGACGGGGCATCCCCGGTTCACGGGCCCTCGCCCGGTTCACGGACCGCGACCGCCTCGGCTCGCAGTTGCAGCGCGGGCAGCAGCGGGGCGTCTGCGGTGACCACCGCGACTACGCGGTTTCCCTCGTCACGCAACGAGATATCCGCTCCATCCGGAGCCACCCGGCGGGCGGTGGGTACCGCGGCCGCCCGGTCTCCCCTGGCCGCGAGCCGCGCCGCTTCGCGGGCGGCGTCGACACAACGCACCTGGGCAACCGCCGCGAAAACCGCGCCCACACACAGCGCTACCGCGGCAGCGAGCGCACCGAGCGCGATCGCCGCCTCGACGGTTACCGACCCCCTGTCACCGCGCAGCACCGCCGACTGCTCGGCCCGCTCTGTTGTCGCGCCGGGCGGTCGGCGACGCGCGCACGTACCGCTCTCATCGCTGGACACCGGCGTTCCTAAACGCTTGTGTTCAGGGCCTTTTCGATGATCCCGGTCAAGGCGTCGGGGATGCTCTCCCCGGTGACCACGGTGTACAGGACGGCGCCGAAGGCCGCCGCGGCTATGGTCCCGATCGCGTACTCAGTTGTCGAGCACTACATCAACTGGCCGCGCTGGTTCGTGCGATGTAGCGTTTCTGGCAATCGACATACGCGTCCTGCACGAAGCAGGACAGGCGGATGGTGCCCCGGCCCCCTCCGGCCCTGCGTAGCGATCTCTTCGATGCAGGGAGCATGAACGGGTTTCGGCTTTGGCCGAGTAAGTCAAGTTCCTGTCTGCCGGAGAGCGGGACCTTGGTTCACCAGTGATACTGGTCGAGCTGAGGTTACGCACATCCTCTCTCGACCCAAGTCAGAGAGGAATCTTCCGAGTGTCGACCTTCATCGACTACATGCAGCCGACCGCCCTCGGCTTGATCATTGCTGCGGTACTCGCCGCCATCACCAAGATCACCATCGCTTGGCTGGCCTTACGGGAAGACGGCGTAGAGGCTGCGAAGCGTAAGGACATCCTCGCGGAGTTGAACAAGATGTTCAGCTGGCGGAGGAGGTAGCTGACTCACCGGCAAGCTGACCGGACAGGTAGAGCATTCGTTCGGTGGTCTACCTGCAAATTCTTTGGGCGGCAACCGGCAGAGGAGGCCGAGTCTGTAGCCGGCCGTTAGGGATTGCGCCAATTGCATTGAACTGCCCAGCGCCTGTACTCTTCCTGATGAGCTGGCCTTGCTCCCGTTCCATTGGGAGCAAGCACTGGAACTTTCCGCGTGATCGCGGGTTGGCAACTCACCGGCAGATGTCAACGGTTCCGATGGTCTGTACTTCGCTCGCTACCTGAATACATCAAGATCCTGCTTGCCGGAGGCCGGACCTTGGTTCCACCAGACACGTACTGGTCGAGCCGAGGCCGCCCGCCCCTTGCTCGACCCGAGTGAGGCAAAGGACTTAGATGGACGCCGGTACTGCTATCGCGCTCGCAACGACCTTCGGCAGCGGTGCACTCATCCCGCTCGGCAGGTCAGCCGTGAACATCTACGCGCTACGAGGCGCTCCCCCCGAAACCCGACCCGCGATCATTCGCGCTCTTTCGCATCTGCATCGCCGGTCTGACTCGCCGAGGGGCAGCGAAGGTGACGGTCGCAGGTTGCCGGAGTGACAGGCGGGACTTAGCAGTACTGCTGGGACGCCTGTATATGTCAGTGTTTGCTGTGACTCGATACCACATCACAAATTGTGATCTGCACCACCGCCAACACGGCGTGTCGAAGTGCTGTCCTGCGGCTTACAGCAGTGAAATCACATGGTTGTGACTCGCAACATCTCGTGTTGTTTCTTTCAGTCGGCCACAAGAACTAGTATCTGAGTAGGTCACGCGACGTGACCTGGCCACGCGATGTGACCGCAAAAGAAAGGGCCTGCGATGACAGTTCAACCAAGAGCCCCGGCGCCAGCAGGGGCGATCAGAGAAAGCACGCGGTGCAATGGAAAATGCGCATCAGGCTCCGGCAGCGTCGGAGGACCCGGGACCGGGCGAGCCACGAGCTTCGTATCGGCTCGCGACACTCGGTAAGTACATGGCCCGCACCGGTCGGGCTATTCAAACGGTAGCACCAGCACTTGCCGTGTTTGACGGTGCTCCTTTGCCACTCTCCCCGATCTTCGGAACCTTGGGAAGTGGTCTGGTATTACTCGGCTCCTGGCTGTACAAGCGCAAAAGCTGAGCTGACCTGCTGTTTCCCGTCCGGCGCGCCAACGCCGGGCGGGGCACGGTCAGATTCTTAGCTTAGCCTACAACCGTCCATTCGGGCGCATCTGGATGCTTAATTCACACAATGCCTAGCCGGACGGATGCGACTCAACTTCGGATTGACGTTCCTTGGGGTGGTCGCTCAACCAGTCGCGCCACGTCCTAGCAGAGCGTTCGTCAGGGACCTTGTTGGTGTCGAGTGGCGGTTCGTACTGGGGTATCGGGCTCAGCTCAGTCATACCGATTGGACGCCAATCAACGGGCGCTGGTTCCGACCACGCTGGGAGAGAGTGAAGCGGAGGGAGCGAAGGGGCACCCCGGTACCGCAAAGTACGGATGCCCCCGGTACGCCGGTCGGTCGCTTCGGTGATGCACGCGGGCACGGGAATTACTCGGCCCACAGGGACTGGGACTGCATAGAGCCCGGCCACGGAGACAGGGCTGGGGAGCCCGGTTGCCCTCCAACGATCCACCCAGCAACCACGCCGTGGCACTCCGGGGCTGCCTTTGCATACGGCTCTGTGTCATCGGAAAGGTGCACCGACCCCCGCCGCCGAGGAGATAGAAGCGGCCCGGACTTCGGCCGGCGTTTGGACGAAGGAGCAACTAGCTGAGTTGGGGTGTTCCCTGGCCGCCCCCGAAGGGCTGGAACGAGCGCTTGCTCAGTGGCGCAACCGATACGCCTGGAGCATGAACCCGGCTCCACGCGCTACCGTTCAATCAGGTCGGCATCAAATGTGACTCTAGTCACATTGAATGTTTGTGACCGCAGCGTAGTTGACTGTAGCCAATCTGGTAACCGGTGAGGTCGGGCTGATCGCTAAGCGTCATCGTCCTAGTTTTGACTGGGGGTTCAAGTTGCGCTCACGCGACTCAAAAGCCTGTGCGAGACGAATTTTCGGAAACACGGCAAGCTAATCTGTTGGAACACACGAACGTTGCCGCCCCCGGACGATGAAGCTCCAGGGCGTAGGCGGCAGGGAAAGGAGTTAGAGCTTCAGCCCTAGCGCGGACCCTCCAGGGCCGGGGCTGTTGAGGAAGGACATCATGTCCACCCCGCAAGAAGGGCACTCGCCCTCGGAGGAACCGGGCGGCACGCCGCCCAACGATTCAGGCGACACCGAGTCGTCTGATAACCAAGAGCCAGAACACCGCCGCCAACTAAGGATCTGGGCGGCGATGTCCGGCAAAGTCCTCAGCACGTCCGCTGACGTACTTGGACTCGACCCACTATGGCCCTGGGTTGCGCTCAAGAGCGCGGGCCTAACGCTGATCCTTCTCGCTAAGTTTGGCGACCGCGGCGAGGGATAGCGGTAAAACCTGCAGGTCATGCGGCTGGTGCACTACTGCCAGCCGCATGGCTTGTGCTGCACTTCGGTAAGTACGCGAGCGCGAACCGTACCAAATGTACATATGAAAAATGATAACATGATTGCAAGTTGGCGCGTTGTTCGTTGGCGCTGCCCTAGCGGTACTCACGGCATGTCCGGCACATCGGAACGTATCGAGCCGGGTTCGGAGAGTACGTAACTGGCCTATCGCCTACCCAGCCTTCTTGCTCCTCCGGGCAGCCGCCGGTGTAGGTCCACCAGTCGGCTTCTCCTCCGCAGTCGTCGCACGGGTAATCGTGCGCTGGCCCGCGCTGGCATCGAACCCGCTGCCGGGCAGCGGAATAGCTGATTGCATCACTCACTATCCATCCTGGTACAAAATCCGAGTCAAACGGATTGAAAACCCGTACAAGACCAGGCAGCCGCATTGACCACCGGTCTTAAGCCCGGGGCGGGGGCACGCCCCCTGGACACGTGTGTGACTTGACCTGTCCCTCTGCGGAAGCCGATGCCGCCGCTACATCGTCGGCCTGGTGATGGCGAATTCTCCCCAGTAGCACGTCGGCGTGCTCGAGTACTGTCATGCAAGCGGCGAAGCCTGCATACGAAGGAGAACGCAAGTGACAGTCGGGCGCGATAGCCAGGGGCGGGATCTGAAGGTCGGAGATCCAGTCACAGTGTGGGACGAGGTCGTCAAAGGGGGGCGAGGATACGGTCGCCGCTCCCACGGCACCGTTGCAAGCTTCGGGTCGGTGAATGTACAAGTTCGTATCGAGGACAGCGACTGGCGGGAACTGATCGGCACGACCGTCCCCGTGAAGGGCTCCAGCCTCACGTATGGACATAACGGGCACGTGCATCTAGCAGACCAGATAGCCGAGACAAACCGGGAGTACTCCGCAGCGATCGAGCAGGGTAAGCAGGACTACGCCGAGGATGTCCTTCTCGCGGTTATCGAGGTCGCAACCCAGCGGGAGTTCATCACGCAGGAACAAGGGCGAGAGCTCTTGTCGCTTCGAGACGACATCTCACAGGTGGCCTGCACTCTGACTCGAGGTCGGTCGCTTGTATCAAAAACGATCCCTTGTTGCGACTGAGACCGAACTCCTGGCGGTTTCTCACCATCCTCGGTAAACCGGTGCCAAGAGTGTCTTGAAAACCCGTCTCATAACCATTAGTCTCAAAACCGTGTAGATCTACGGGATTATGAGACAGGACCGAATCAGTGGCCTTCATCGGATACGCACGAGTCAGCACCACCGACCAGGACCCCCAACTTCAGTTGGATGCGCTCAACGCAGCGGGGTGCGGGCGCATCTTCACCGATCACGGCGTATCGGGAGCGAAGACCGAACGGTCCGAGTTGGGCCGGTGCCTGGATCACCTCCGCGATGGTGACGTGCTGGTCGTGTGGAAGCTCGACCGGCTGGGCCGAAATACGGTTCATGTGCTCCAGCTCATCGAAGAACTGACCGAGCGCGGCATCGGCTTCCGGAGTGTCACCGAAGGGCTTCATACGGATGGGCCGATGGGCAAGGCGATGGTCACGATCATGGCCGCCTTTGCTCAACTAGAACGGGACACAATGATCGAGCGCACCCGTGCCGGTCTCGTCGCCGCTGCTGCTAACGGCCGAAAAGGGGGGCGACCACGTAAAGTGAATGACGCCAGTGCTGCCAAGGCCAAAGATATGAAGGCCAAGGGTATCGCTGCGTCGGATATCGCTCGAATGCTCGGTTGCTCCCGAGCGACCGTGTACCGGTACTTGGCCGAGCACTAGCGTCGAAGCGAACGAACCCCAGCAGCCTGAAGCCCGCTGCCGTCTACGATCGGCGGCAGTAAAGGCGATACGCAGGGCGATGTCTCTGAAGACCTGGTATACACGCGCAGTCAGCTATGAGGTTGGCCAGTCCCCGATAACGCGACCACCCGGTTTCAGAGTCGGTGTCGTTCGGTCGGTGTTCAGTTGATGTCGCAGCCCACGGGGTGGTGGGTGTGGGTGCAGGCCGCAGCGTACTCGGCCGGGGTGCGGTAGCCCAGCGC
>NZ_JARWPM010000428.1 GCF_029869215.1 Nocardia carnea | reverse complement strand
GCGCATCGCCCGCGCTGCCACCGGCGAGGCCGGCCCGCGGGACCCCCCCCGCCCCCGCCGCGTACGGCCCCGCGAAAACCGCCCCGGGCCCCCCCCGGGCCCCGGCGCCCCCCCACGCGGGGTTTCGGGCCGGCCGGGGGGGGGCGGGGTCGTTTTTTGGGGGGTCTTTCTTGGGGGCGGCGGGGGTTGTTTGGCGGGTGGGCGTCGCCGGTGGCAGCGCGGGCGATGCGCCGGCCGTACCGGGTGAGCCGCGACCTTCCGCTGATATCGGTGGCAATAAGCCGACTGCCGCGGGTACGCACGAGAGTGCCCCGCCTGCGCTGGTGGATCTGGTACGCCGGGGTGTGCTGGACGAGAATCAGCTGGGTGCGGTGGTGACGGCGCTGGCGCAGGAGCATCCCCGGCCGGCCCCGGCGCGCCTGCTCGCCGAGATCGCCGCGTACGCCGGCGCGGGGCTGCTGCTGAGCGGGCTCGTGCTGATCCTCGCCGAATCCTGGGACGATATGGCGAAACTCGGCCGGTTCGTCTTGTTCGTCCTGGTGGCGTTCGGGTTGGCGGTGGCCGGGGTGGCGACCGCGGGTGGGCGACGCGTGCTGTTCCGGCCGGCCTGGCGGCTGCTCCCCGCCGCCGGCCATACCGCCCGCACCCGGCTGGCCGCGGTGCTGTTCGCGCTGGCCGCGGTGAGTATCGCGGCCGCGGCCGGGGCGGTGTTCGACGACGGGAACGTCTCCACCGATCTCACCTGGGTCTACGCGGCGGTCGCGGGACTGCTGGCCGCGGTCGCCGGGTACGCGGCGCTGCCGTCGTTGCTGGGTTTGCTGCTGTGCGCCGGTTTCAGCGTGGCGGCGGTACACGGTGTGCTGGGCGAGTTCCTGGAGATCGATGGCGACCTGACCGGACTCGGTGTGCTGGCCTTGGGCCTCGGGTGGCTGGGTATCACCCGCCTCGGGGTCGTGCTCGATCGGTGGGCCGGGTATGTCGTGGGGGTCGTGGTGGCCGTGACGGGGGCGCAGACCGTCGATGTCTTCGATCAGATGCGGCTGGCGTATGCGCTTACGGCCGTGGTCGCGATGGTGTGTTTCGCGCTCTACGCCACCGACCGCTCGTGGGTGCTGAGTCTCGGCGGTGCGGCCGCGCTGACGGTGGCGGCGGTGGAGGCGGTCGCGGATTGGACCGGGGAATCGGCGGGGGCGTCCGGGGCGATCCTCGTGGTGGGCGCGGTGGTGCTCGGAATCGGTAGCTACCTGCTGACCAGGTCGGCGAAGAAAACGGCCTAGCTCTGGTTTGCCGGCCGGGCCGGGTGTATCGTTTTGCTTGGACGTCCAACTATTGGATGCCCGCAATAATGATCTTCGTGTGACGGACGGCCGCAGCGCCGCGCCCGCCACCCCCGACACGAGGCAGGAATCGCATGGTTCGAGAACTCACCCATTTCATCGGCGGGCAGCAGGTCCCCGGCGCGTCCGGCAGGTTCGGGGATGTCTACGACCCCAACCTCGGCGAGGTGCAGGCCCGGGTGCCGCTGGCGAGCAAATCCGAGGTCGAGCAGACCATCGCGAATGCCGAAGCCGCGCAGCCGGAGTGGGCCGCGACCAACCCGCAGCGCCGGGCCCGCGTGCTGATGAAGTTCCTGACCCTGGTCAACGACGAGATGGATTCGCTTGCCGCGCTGCTGTCCAGCGAGCACGGTAAGACCATCGCCGATGCCAAGGGCGATATCCAGCGCGGGCTCGAGGTCATCGAATTCGCGGTGGGTATCCCGCACCTGCTCAAGGGCGAATACACCGAGAGCGCGGGCACCGGGATCGATGTGTACTCGATGCGCCAGCCGCTGGGTGTGGTCGCCGGGATCACCCCGTTCAACTTCCCCGCGATGATCCCGCTGTGGAAGGCCGGGCCGGCCCTGGCCTGCGGTAACGCCTTCGTGCTCAAGCCGTCCGAACGCGACCCCTCGGTCCCGCTGCGGCTCGCTGAACTGTTCCTCGAGGCCGGCCTGCCCGAGGGTGTGTTCAACGTGGTCAACGGTGACAAGGAAGCCGTCGACACGATCCTGCACGATCCGCGGATCAAGGCCGTCGGGTTCGTCGGCTCCACCCCGATCGCGCAGTACATCTACGAAACCGCCACCGCCAACGGGAAACGCGCCCAGTGCTTCGGCGGCGCGAAGAACCACGCCATCGTCATGCCCGACGCCGACCTCGACGATGTCGCAGACCAGCTGATCGGTGCCGGTTACGGCTCGGCCGGCGAACGTTGTATGGCCATCTCGGTGGCCGTTCCGGTGGGTGAGGAGACCGCGGACCGGCTGGTCGAGAAGCTCACCGAACGGGTGCACAAACTCAATGTCGGCAAATCCGACGATCCCGGCGCCGATTACGGGCCGCTGGTGGGTCTCGACGGTGTGGACCGGGTGAAGAAGTACATCCAGCAGGGTATCGACGAGGGCGCCGAACTGGTGGTCGACGGCCGCGGGCTCACCGTGGAGGGCGCCGAGAACGGCTACTTCGTGGGGGCGACCCTGTTCGACCGGGTCGGCAAGGAGATGTCGATCTACACCGACGAGATCTTCGGCCCGGTGCTCAGTGTGGTGCGCGCGGGTGACTACCAGGAAGCCCTGGCGCTGGCCAACGATCACGAATACGGCAACGGCGTCGCCATCTTCACCCGCGACGGTGATACCGCCCGCGATTTCGCGGCCAAGGTACAGGTGGGCATGGTCGGTATCAATGTGCCGATCCCGGTGCCGATCGCGTACTACACCTTCGGCGGCTGGAAGCGCTCCGGGTTCGGCGATCTGAACCAGCACGGCCCCGATTCGATCCGCTTCTACACCAAGACCAAGACGGTGACGCAGCGCTGGCCCGCCGGGCTCAAGGAGAGCAACAGCTTCGTCATCCCGACGATGGAATGAGCATGTTCACTCTCGACTCCGACGAGCGGGCCATCCGCGATACGGCCCGGGAGTTCGCCGACGAATACCTGGCCCCGCATGCCGTGGAATGGGATCAGGAGAAGTATTTCCCGGTGGATGTCCTGCGGAAATCGGGTGCGGTCGGGCTGGGCGGTATCTATGTGCGCGAGGAGTTCGGCGGATCCGGGCTGCGCCGGCTGGACGCGGTGCGGATCTTCGAGGAACTCGCCACCGGCTGCCCGGCCGTGGCCGCCTATATCTCCATCCACAACATGGCGACCTGGATGATCGACGCCTACGGCGACGACGAGCAGCGCCGCCGCTGGCTGCCCGGGCTCACCGCGATGGACCTGCTGGCCAGTTACGCGCTCACCGAACCGGGGACAGGGTCGGATGCGGCGGCCATCACCACCCGGGCGGTGCGCGACGGTGACGACTACATCGTCAACGGCGCCAAACAGTTCATCTCGGGCGCGGGCAGCAACGACCTGTACGTGATGATGGTGCGCACCCAGGACACCGGGGCGCGCGGTATCTCGACCCTGGTGATCCCGGCCGATACCCCCGGCCTGGAGGTGGGCCCGAACGAGAAGAAAATGGGCTGGAACGCCCAGCCCACCCGGCAGGTGATCCTCACCGATGCCCGCGTCCCCGTGGCCAACCGGCTCGGTGCCGAGGGCGACGGTTTCCGGATCGCCATGAACGGGCTCAACGGCGGCCGGCTGAACATCGCGGCGTGTTCGATGGGCGGGGCGCAGGCCGCGCTCGACAAAACGGTGCCGTACCTGGCGCAGCGCGCCGCGTTCGGGGCGCCGCTGCTGAACAATCAGGCGCTGCAGTTCGAACTGGCCGATATGCGGACCAAACTGGAAGCCGCCCGGACCCTGCTGTGGCGGGCCGCGGTGGCCCTGGACGCGGACGCGCCGGACAAGGTCGAACTGTGCGCCATGGCCAAACGATTCGCCACCGATGCCGGTTTCGAGGTCGCCAACACCGCCCTGCAACTGCACGGCGGTTACGGTTACCTGGCCGAATACGGTCTGGAGAAGATCGTCCGGGATCTGCGGGTGCACCAGATCCTGGAGGGCACCAACGAGATCATGCGCCTGGTCGTGGCCCGGTCGATGACGGCGTCCGCGGTGGGCGCCTCATGACCGGCGGGCCGGCGTGCGTGGAAGGAACTGGATGAGCGACGAACCCGAAGTCCTGGTCGAACAGCGCGGCGGCCTGGGCCTGATCACCCTGAACCGGCCCAAGGCCATCAATGCGCTCAACCACGCGATGACGCTCACCATCACCGAGCAGTTGCGGGCCTGGGCCACCGACGACTCGGTGGCCACGGTCGCCATCACCGGTGCCGGTGAGCGTGGCTTGTGCGCGGGCGGCGATATCGTCGCCATCCACCACGACGCCAAGGAGCAGCAGGCCGCCGGGCATGTGGGGTCGGCGGCGGATTCGGCCACCGGGAAGTTCTGGCGCGACGAGTACATTCTCAACGCGCTCATCGGCCGCTACCCCAAACCGTATGTCGCGGTGATGGACGGCATCGTGATGGGTGGCGGGGTCGGGCTGTCCGCGCACGGTAGCCACCGCATCGTCACCGAGAAGTCGACCATCGGGATGCCCGAGGTCGGGATCGGGTTCATTCCCGATGTCGGCGGCACGTATCTGTTGTCGCGGGCACCGGGTGAACTGGGCACCCATATCGCGCTCACCACGGCGCGGATGAAAGCCGGTGACGCGATCGCCACCGGTTTCGCGGACTATTACGTTCCCGCCGAACAGATTCCGGCCCTGCTCACGACGTTGCAGGCCGAATCCGCCGATATCGCGATCGCCAAATTCGCCACCGAGGCCCCGGAATCGGCGTTACTCGGGCAGCGGGACTGGATCGATACCTGCTACGGCGCGGAGACGGTCGCCGAGATCGTCGCCCGGCTGCAGGAACATCCCGATACCGAGGCGAACGCCGCGGCCACCGCGATACTCGGTAAATCGCCGGTCGCGCTGCAGGTCACGCTGCGGTCGCTGCGCTCGGCCGCTTCGGCGGGCAGCCTGGAAGCGGTGCTGAACGAGGAATACCGTGTCTCCATCGCCTCGCTGGCCTCCCACGATCTGGTCGAGGGTATCCGCGCGCAGGTCGTCGACAAGGACCGCAACCCGCAGTGGTCGCCGGCGACGCTCACCGAGGTGAGCAGCGACCGGGTCGACGCGTACTTCGCCGGCCTGGGCGATCGGGAACTGGGTTTGACTACTCCGGAGGACAAGTGATGAGCAAGACGATCGGCTTCCTCGGCCTCGGCCATATGGGCGGGCCCATGGCGGCGAACCTGGTGAAAGCCGGGTACGACGTGCACGCGTTCGACCCGTCGGCCGCGGCGCAGGAACAGGCCAGCAAAGACGGTGTGGCGCTGGTGGATACCGGGGTTGCCGCCGCCACCGACCGCGACATCGTCATCACCATGCTCACCAACGGCAAGCTGGTCCGCGATGTGTACGCCGAACTGCTGCCGGTGGCCCGGCCGGGCACGCTGTTCATCGATTGCTCGACCATCGACGTCGCGGACGCCAAGGCCGCAGCGGAAGCGGCCGCGGCGGCCGGGCACCGGGCCTTGGACGCCCCGGTTTCCGGTGGTGTCGCGGGGGCCGCGGCCGGCACGCTGACCTTCATGGTCGGCGGCGCGGAGAGCGATTTCGCCGAGGCGCTGCCGGTGCTCGAGGTGATGGGCGCCAAGGTCGTGCACTGCGGTGCCTCCGGGGTCGGGCAGGCGGCCAAGATCTGCAACAACATGCTGCTGGGTATTTCGATGATCGGGCTGTCCGAGGCGCTGGTGCTGGGGGAGAAGCTGGGGCTGAGCCACCAGTCGTTCTTCGATGTGGTGTCCCAGGCGTCGGGGCAGAGCTGGGCGCTCACCAGCTACTGTCCGGTGCCGGGGCCGGTGCCGACCAGTCCGGCGAACAACGATTACCAGCCGGGGTTCGCGACCGCATTGATGAACAAGGATCTCGGCCTGGCGGCAGAAGCATTGCGCGCCAATGGTGTCGAGGGCCGGATAGGTCATCTGGCCGCGGAGATATACCGCGAGTTCAACGAGACATCCGGCGGCCGGGACTTTTCGGCGATCGTGACCGAGATCCGGGAACGCAGCGGGAATTCCCCGGCATAGTCGCGTCCGGGCCGCTTCCTGCGGAGGGGGGGGGGGGGGGGGGGGGGGGGGGGGGGGGGGGGGGGGGGGGGGGGGGGGGGGGGGGGGGGGGGGGGGGGGGGGGGGGGGGGGGGGGGGGGGGGGGGGGGGGGGGGGGGGGGGGGGGGGGGGGGGGGGGGGGG
>NZ_JARWPM010000427.1 GCF_029869215.1 Nocardia carnea | reverse complement strand
CGACTGACCAGACCGGGTGCCACCGGCCGCCGGTGCCACCCCCTCCCCGCTGTCCCGCCCGCGGCCGGCGGGCGGGCGGGCCCGCCCGCCGCGCCGGCGGCGCCGCCCCCCCCCCCCGCCCCCCGGGGCGCCCCCCCCCCGCGGCGGGGGGCCGCCCGCCCCCCGGCGCCGCGGGCGGGACAGCGGGGACGGGGTGGCACCGGCGGCCGGTGGCACCCGGTCTGGTCAGTCGAAGGTGCAGCCGGACACAGGTTTGCCGGCCAGGCGGTCGAGTAGGTAGGTGACCGCGTTGTCCGGGCCGAAACCGTCGATCATCTCCGGACCGAAATGATTGGGGATGGTGGTGCCGGGCAGGATCGGGGGCAGTTCGTTGGTCCGGAAGGTGACCGTGGCGCCCTTGGCGCACCAGTCGTCGGCCAGTTGCCGGGCCTGGTTGTAGGGGACGGTGTCGTCGTTGCGCCCGCTGGTGATGAGCACGGGCGCGGCGGGCGTCAGATTCCCGACCCGCATATCGGCCAATGCCGGTGCGGCCTCGGGGATCTCGCGCAGATGGTCGCTGAGCGGGCGGCCGTCGGCGGTCAGCGAGGCGGTCTTCAGGAAGGGGTGGTGGGTGACGATATCGCCGATACACGCATCGCTGAGCTCACGCAGGATATCGCGCCCGGCCGGGCTCGATACCCGGTCCATGGCGTGCTGTAGATCGGGGTAGCGGGCGAGCAGGGCGTTCACGGCAAAACCGATCGCGCCGCCGATGAGCGCCCCGTCGATCCGTTCGAGAATCTTCGCCAGATCGGCTACCGGGCCACCCGCCCAGGTGCCCTTCAGGTCGAGTTCCGGCGCGTAGTCCGGTGCCAGCTCCGCCGCGGCGGCCGCGGCGCCGCCGCCCTGAGAATAACCCCACAACACCAGCGGGGTCTCCGGGCCGGCACCGGCGAGGTTGTTGGCCGCGCGGGCCCCGTCGAGGACCGCGTGCGCCTGTTCGATCCGGTTGGCGTAGGTGTGCAGGCCGGGTGTGCCGAGCCCGATGTAGTCGGTGACCAGGACGCGGGCGCCGAGCCGGCTCCACACCGCCGACGACGGCAGTTCCTGGTTGGCCGACAGCGAAGGCGAAGGGTCGGTGGTGACCGTGACCCCGGTCGAGAAGGCCTTGGACATGGCGCACCGGTCGCCCTGGCCCGAGGTGCCGGGGCTGATCACCACCGTCGGCCGCGGTCCCGCGCCCAGCCACGGCCCCGCGGCATCGATGAACGTCCCGGTGACCGCGACGGGCGAGCCGTCCTGCAGGCGGGAGGTGTACATGACGTGGTCGGCCTTGCCGGGCCAGCCCTGTTCCGTGGGCAGGGTGGCCAGCAGCGACATGGGCCGGGTCTTGATCACGGCGCCCGGCTCGGCGGGGAACTGTTGCGGTGGGGCGTAGAAATCTTCCGGCGCCGCCGCGGCCTGCGGCTGGTACACACTCACCGCTGCCGCCGCGGTGATACAGGTCGCGATGACCGCCGCGACGGCGGCCCACCCCCGCGCACCCGACCGGCTGCGCCCACGCTGTCGAAACATCGATAACTCTCCGTGCGAATCCGCCCGGACGTCTGCGTCCGGTGCCGGTCACAGATCGGGCAGGACGTGATGTACCGCACGTCTGGGACTTACCGGACAGTAACATGCTCCGGCCGGAAGTTGATCATCGTTCTGGGCGGCCCGGACGGTCCGGGACGCGATACCGGTTCCGGCCGGACATCGGCGGGGCAGGCCGGGACTAGCCTTGGCGATCATGGCGATCGAGTCGGACCCGGCCCGTCCGGATTTTCAGATCCTGGTGATCGGTGCCGGACAGTCCGGACTGTCGGCCGGATATCACCTGCGCCGGCGCGGGCTGGTTCCCGGCCGTGATTTCCTCATCGTGGATCACGCTCCGGGGCCCGGTGGCGCCTGGCAGTTCCGGTGGCCGTCACTCACGCTGAGCACCGTGAACCGGGTGCACGATCTGCCCGGGATGTCCTTCGCCACGAACCTGCCGGACAATGCCGCGGGGACCGAGCCCGCCGATGTCCCGGCGGCGACGGCTGTTCCGTACTACTACCGGCGGTATGAGGAGCATTTCGAGCTGCGGGTGCGCCGGCCGGTCACCGTCCGCGTGGTCTGCGACCGCAGCGAACGCGACGGACTACTGCACGCCGAAACCGACCACGCCGGCACGCTGCGGGTGCGCGGCCTCATCAACGGCACCGGGACCTGGGAACGGCCCTTCGTGCCGCATTACCGGGGAGCCGAGGTTTTCGCCGGCCGCCTGCTGCATACCCGGGATTACCGGACGGCGGAGGAATTCGCCGGACAGCACGTCGTGGTGGTCGGTGGCGGAATCTCGGCGGTCCAGTTGCTCGACGAGATCTCCCGGGTGACCACCACGACCTGGGTGACCCGCTCCGAACCCGTGTTCCGGGCCGAACCCTTCGACGAGGACGCCGGCCGGCGGGCGGTGGCGATCGTGGAGGACCGGGTACGTCGCGGCTTACCACCCGGTTCGGTAGTCTCGGTGACCGGGTTGCCGTTGACCGAACGCCTGCGCGCCGCCCGGGACCGCGGCGTCCTGCATCGGCTACCGATGTTCGACCATATCGAGCCCGGCGGAGTGCGCTGGGCCGACGGCCGATTTCAGCCCGCGCAGGTGATCCTGTCGGCCACCGGGTTCCGCAGCGCCCTCGATCATCTGGCGCCGCTGGGGCTGCGGGGGCCCGGCGGCGGGATCACCATGACCGGCCGGTCGGCGACCCGGGTCGCGGCGGATCCGCGGATCCATTTGATCGGGTACGGGCCGTCGGCCAGCACCATCGGCGCGAACCGGGCCGGTCGTGCGGCGGCCGCCGAACTCACCGCCTATCTCGGCCTCCCCGGCGGCTGACCCGGACGGTTCGCGCTCGGGGCTGCACGGGTCTCCCGGCCGGAGACCGGGCCGCGCGCGCTGGATGCTGACGCGTGTTCACATTGGAACCGCTGATTCCGCCGCTGTGTCGGAATCCGGGCACCGCCGATCGTCTAATGGGTGAAGGAGGTGGTCGAGCATGAAATACGTGCTGATGTTCTGTGAGACCGAGCAGTGGGAGAAGGATTGGGAAGCCATGGAGGAACCCGCGCGTGAGCAGGGGTTCGCCCGGGTGCAGGCATGGCTGGCCGAATACGGCGACAAGATCCTGCACAACCGCAAACTCGCCGGCGCCGATACCGCGACCACGGTCCGGCTCGACGCCGCCGCCGGCCCGCTGGTCACCGACGGCCCCTTTGTCGAAGGGAAGGAGGTCGTCAGCGGCTATGTGGAGGTGGAGGTCGCCGACCTCGACGAAGCGCTCGCCATGGCCCGTACCTGGCCGGGTTGCCCCCTGGTGGAGATCCGCCCGGTTCTGATGTGACCGGCGCCGACCCCGGCCGGGTGCTCGCCGGCGTGCTGCGCGAGCACGGCAGCCGGCTGGCCTCGTCGCTGGTGACCCTGCTCGGTGACTTCGCCGCCGCGGAGGATCTGGTATCCGACGCGGTGGAGAAGGCGCTGCGTAGCTGGCCCGCCGACGGTGTGCCGGACGACCCGCAGGCCTGGCTGTTCACCGTCGCCCGCCGCCGCGGTCTGGACATCCTGCGCCGGGAGGCCAACTATCGCGACAAACTCCGGCAGCTGCGGTGGCCGGTGCACCCGGAAACCGACGACCGGCTGCGGCTGATGTTCATCTGCTGTCATCCCGCGCTCTCCCGTGAGGCGCAGGTGGCGCTGACGCTGCGGATGGTGTGCGGATTGGACACCCGGCAGCTGGCGAAGGCGTTCCTGGTCTCGGAAAGTACCGCCGGACAGCGCATCACCCGGGCCAAGCGCAAGATATCGCAGGCGGGGATCCCTTTCCGCACCCCGACGGACGCCGAACTCGCCGAACGCCTGGACGAGGTACTCGCCGTCATCTACCTGTTGTTCAACGAGGGCTACCTGGCCACCGAAACGGCCGGTGATCCCGATCTGGCCGCCGATGCCGAATGGCTGGCCGCCCTGCTGGACCGGCTGCTGCCCGGGGAACCGGAAGTGATGGGTCTGCTCGCGCTCATCCGGCTGCACCGGGCGCGCGAAGCGGCGCGCTTCGACAGTGCGGGCCGGATCGTGCTGCTGCGCGATCAGGACCGCGCCCGGTGGGATCATGATCTCATCGGGCGGGCGATCGACCTGCTGTTCGCCGCCGGCCGGCTGCGGCGTCCGGGCCCGTATCAGGTGCAGGCGGCGATCGTGGCCTGTCATGCCGAGGCGCCGGACTGGGCCGCCACCGACTGGGCACAGATCGTGGTTCTCTACGAACTGCTGGCCGCGATGACACCCTCGCCGGTGGTCCGGTTACAGCAGGCGATAGCCCGCGCCCGGCTCGACGGGCCGGCGGCGGCCCTGGCCGGCGTGGACGAGCTCGCCGGGCAATTGGCCGGCTACCACCTGATGCACGCCACCCGGGCCGAGCTGCTCCGGGAACTCGGCCGCACCGAGGAGGCCGAGGCCGCCGACCGGCAGGCGCTCGCGCTGACCCGGAACCCGGCCGAACAAGCGCTATTGGAAAACCGGCTGCGCCGGCACCCGGCGCCGGAGACGGAATGAGAACACCTGTGAACGTCATGGATATGGCTCGTGCCGAACGCGAGGACATCGCCGCACTGCTGGCGACATTGACACCCCCGCAGTGGGAGGCCCCGAGCCTGTGTGCGGGCTGGCGGGTACGTGATGTGGTGGCTCATATGGTCAGCTACGACCACCTGGACGCCCGCGGTCTGGCCGCACGGTTCGTCAAAGGCCGTATCGTGCATGCCAATGAGGTCGGCGTCGACGAATTCCGGGCGCTCCACGTGGACGAACTGCTGGAATTCTTTCGCCGGCACCGGCAACCCCGCGGACTGACAGCGGGTTTCGGCGGGATGATCGCCCTCGTCGACGGATTGATCCATCATCAGGACATCCGCCGGCCGCTCGGGCTGCCGCGTGTGGTTCCCCCGGACCGGCTGCACTATGTGCTGACGCGGACGCCCGGGAATCCACGGCTCGGCGCCGGGCGCCGGATCCGCGGACTGCGGTTGTCGGCAACGGATCTGGACTGGTCGCATGGTCGTGGTGCCGAGGTGCACGGACCGGCGGAAGCGCTTCTCCTGGCGATGGCCGGACGGCGCGGAATCACCGGGGAACTCACCGGGCCCGGTGTACCGCTCCTCGCGGCGCGGATCGGTGACCGGCCGGCACAGCCGCCTCCGGGCTGATCTGCGGCCGGTCCGGGCCCCTGCCCGCGATCGAGCACGCGGTGCGGTACGAATCCGGCACCGCGCGGGCGCCGGTCGGCGCGAAACGGCACGGGCACCGGAATTGACGATTCTGCCCTGCTGAACGCCGTCGACCGCTACCTTTCGGGGCGCCGTGAAGTTGTCGTGCCCGGGCGCGCTTCGGGCCGGGGGTGGCGCACTTCGGACGCACTCCTGCGTTCGCATGACATATTTCGCAAGGTCTGTGTAGTGTCTCAGCAATCTGAAACACTCTCGAACGGGCAAAGACACAGTGATCGGTATCGATGGATGTCTGGAACGAATCATGGACATCCCGGGGGCGCGCAGTGTGACGTTGGTCGACGGGGCGAGCGGGCTGGCGGTCGCCGGGGCCGGACGTCACGAGCTGGTCGACCAGCACGAGGACGCGGCGACGACAACGGATGTCGTGCGCGCGGTGCTGGGTTGCCCCGCACTCGCGACCGGGGGGAGCGATGACGACATCACCGAGATCATCGTCTGCGGCAGCGGCGGCTACCACCTGATCGACCTGGTGCGCGGTGATTTCGAGGGCCGGCTGTTCGTGCACGTCCTGTTCGACGAGGATTCCGGCAATCTGGCGATGGCCCGATTCCGGCTGCGCGGCATCCTCGCGGAACTGACCGGGGACGAGGATGCGACGGAACCGGCCGAGGGCGGTCATGGGGATTGAGCTCGCGGACGAGCTGCGTCGCCTGGAAGACGAGGGAAGCACCGGGATGCTGCACGCGGGCGACGGGGTGTTCCATCTCGCCGGCGGTGCCATCGCCTCCGCCGAATGCCGTCGCACCACCGGGCTCGACCGGCTCGCCGTGGAAGCCGGGGTCGCCAGCGCCGACGATTGGCAGCGTGCCGCCGGCGGCGATCCCGCCACCGTCCTCGGCCGCCCGCTACTCGAAACCCTCGCGCTGCTCTCGGTGTTCGATGCCGCCTACTTTCTGCTGTCCGCACCGGTCGTCCCCGAATTCCGGCCCGCGCCGCCGCACTGGCTCGCCCCGGTATGCCATATCCGGCCGCGGACGCTGGTGCGGGAATGCGCCCGGCGCGGGGACCCGGAGTCCGGACCGTGGCCGGCCCAGCTGGTCGACCGGGCGGCCGTGGTGCCGGTGCGCCGGGTGCGGCGTAACCGGATCGTGCTCACCGGAAGTCAAGCCGAAGTGCTGGCCGCGGCCGATACCCGGCGCAGCGTAACCGGAATCGCCCGGGATCTCGGGCGTACCGCGTACGGCTGCCTGGAGGCGGTACGCGACCTCACCGCGGCAGGCCTGATCGAACCGCCGGCACAGCCGCGTTCGCCGGATGACCGCCGGCCGGCCGGCGCGCTCCGGCACGCGGCCGAGCCGGGGCTACGACGACGGGTGCGACAGCCGGTGCCGGTGCCCGAAGACGGCGACTGGGAGCCGGTGGATCAGGACCTACTGCTGCGGCTCCGTTCGGCGCTGGAGGAACTCGCGTGACGGCGCGCAGGAAATTGCTCGGCGATTTGATGGGAAGGTTGACCAAGGTGCCGATGCCCGAACTCGCACCGAACCCGGCGGTGGACGCGGAGCTGGCGGGGCTACGGTCCCGGGTTCCCGGTCTGGTCGGGGCGCTGGTCGCTTCCAGCGACGGCCTGCTGGTCACTCATGATCTGCCCGGCCGGATCGAGCCCACCGGCATGGCCGCGCTCGCCGCGGCGCAGCTGTCGCTGTCCGACCGGATCGCCGGTGTGGCACACGGCGGCGGCTTCCAGGAGGTGGTGGTGGACGGTTCGCACGGGCACGTCGTCATCTACGCGGCGGGCTGGGCATCGCTCACCGTCCTCGCGGACCCGGACGTGAACATCGGCCGGCTGCATCTCGAATCACGGCCCGCCGCGCGCAGGATCGCCGGGCACCTGGCGGGTACCGCCCGCGAAACCGGCAGACCCAACGGAAGATCCGGATAACCCATCGAGAGGAAACACCTGTGTCCGATATGGACTTGGCACTCAAAGACATGATGTCGATCGACGGCGCCGTCGGCGCGGCCGTCGTCGACTACAACAGCGGTATGGCGCTGGGGATGCTCGGCAGTTCGAAATCGCTGGACCTGCACGTCGCCGCCGCCGGTAACACCGAGGTGGTGCGGGCGAAACTGCGCACCATCGAACAGCTGGGACTGCAGGAGGATATCGAGGACATCCTCATCACGCTCAGCGCCCAATACCATCTCATCCGGCCGATGACCGGCCGGAAATCGAAGGGCCTGTTCCTCTATCTCGCGCTCGACCGGAGCCGCGCGAACCTCGCCCTGGCCCGGCACAAGCTGCGCGGTATCGAAGAAGACCTCGAGGTGTGACCCGGTGCCGGGGAGCGGTACACGATCGCGCCCCGGCGGTCGGTCCTATTCCCCCGCCGGCACCGGCTCGGCCGCGGGTTCGCGTACCTCGGCGGGCGGGGAGGCGCGGTAGAGATCGGCGATCCGGTCGGCGTACTTCTCGGCCACCACGGTGCGTTTCAGTTTCATGGTGAGCGTTATCTCGTCGCCGCCGGGCTCCCAGAAGACCGGCAGAACGGTGAAACGTTTGATCTGTTCCACCCGGGCCAGTTGCGCGTTCCCGGCGGCGATACCCGCTTCGATCGCGGCCAGCACCGTGGGTTCGGCGGCGAGCGTGGCGGGCGAGGCATCGGGAAGTCCGTGCCGGGCAGCGTAGGGGCCGGCGGTTTCGGCGTCGAGGACGACCAGTGCGGTGTTGTAGGGGCGGCCGTCGCCGATCACCGCCACGGCACCGATGAGCGGCGTGGCCGCCTCGACGGTGTTCTCGATATGCGTCGGCGACATGTTCTTACCGGACGCATTGATGATGATGTCCTTCTTGCGGTCGACGACGGTGAAGTAGCCGTCGGCGTCGACGGTCACGATATCGCCGGTGGACAACCAGCCGTCGGCGTCGATCGTCTCGGCGGTTTTGTTCGGCAGACCGCGATACCCCTTCATCACCAGCGGCCCGCGGACCTGGAGCTCGCCGTCGGGCGCGGTACGCGCCTGCATGCCCGGCAACAGGGTGCCGACAGTGCCGAGCCGGGCGTCCCGCGGATGGCTGACCGTACAGATACAGGACAGTTCCGACATTCCCCAGATCTCGGTGATGGGGATCCCGAGCCCGGCGAAGAAGCCCAGCGTGGCCGGCGGGATCGGCGCGGCGCCCGACATCGCCCAGCGCATCCGGTCGAACCCCAGCGCCGCCCGCAGACCGCGCAGGACCAGTTCGTCGGCACGGTCCCACTCGGCGGCCGTGTCGGCCGGCATCTCCCGGCCGGACAACGCGTATTCGCCGCGGGTGACGGCCAGCGACAAGGCCCACTGCAGGGCCGCGCGGCGGTCGGAATCGGGTTCGGCGGCCACCTTCGACTCGATGGCGGCCCGGATTTTCTCCCATACCCGGGGTACCGCGCCCCAGATGGTCGGATGTAGGTCGGCCAGGGCCGCCGCGATACCCGCCGGGTCCGCTACACAGGTCACCTGGACGCCGAGTACCTCCTGTGCGTAGAGCGCGGTGAGCCGGTCGGCGATATGCGCCGAAGGCATATACGAGGTGATGGTGTCGCCGAATTCGATACCGAGCACCTCGGCGATCCCGTAGACCTGGAACAGCAGATTCGCATGGGTGGTTTCCACACCCTTCGGGGCGCCGGTGGTGCCGGAGGTGTAGATCAGCGTCGCCACATCGCCGGGGCGGACGGCCCGCCAGGCCGCGTCGAAATCGAAATCCGGCGCGCCCGCGGTGCGCAATCCTGCTACGGGCAGCGTCCCCTCCGGAGCGTCGTCGAGGCAGATCAGATGCTCGAGTTCAGCCCCGCATTCGCGCAACCGCGTGACATACCGCGGTTCGCAGATCACCACCCGCGCACCGGCATTACCGAGTACATAGCCGAGTTGCCCGGGCGGCAGGGTGTTGTACACGGAGAAGGAGGTCGCGCCGAGGTGCTGAGCGGCCACCTCGAGCGGATAGAAGTCCGGCCGGTTACCCATCATCAAGGCGACCGTGTCACCGCGGCCTACGCCGAGCGCGGCGAGCCCGGCGGCGAATTCGCGGACCTGCCGGGCATATTCACCCCAGGTCAGCGTCCGGGTATCGCCCGGGGTGCGAAGTGCGACGGCGGCCGGGTCCACGGCGGCGGTGTGCTGGAACGCGGCGGGCAGGGTGTCGAAACGTACTGTACTCACGGGGGGCTTTCGGTCAGACCGCGGCTGCGGTGGTGTCGAGAACCGCGGCGACGAACCGGGCCGCGGAGCGGTAGGCGAGCCGCGATTCCGGGATCAGCGCGGGCAGCACTGGGAAGGCATGCATCTGGTCGGGCCACACCTGTAGTTCGCAGACCGCGCCGGTGGCGGTCCAGCGCCGGGCGAGCGCGACGGCGTCGCCACCGAAGAATTCGGTGTCACCGGCGTGGATGAGTGCCGGCGGTAGCGGTTTACCGCGAACGGGTAGCAATTCGTAGGGGTCGGGGGTGAAATGGGTGACCGCGCGGCGCGACAACCCCGCCGACAGCAACCCGCAGGCCCGCGCGCCCTCGTAGCCGGTGGCCACCCCGAGGCTCAGATCGGCCATCGGGGAGAACAACACCACCGCGCCGGGCGCGGGCGTACCGGCGCGGGCCCGGGTGATGACGAAATCGGCGGCGAGGAATCCGCCCGCGGAATCGCCCGCGACGATGATCCGGCCGGGGGCGTGACCGCGCGCGGTGAGCCACTGAAACGCGGCGGCGAGATCCCGCGGCGCGGCGGGATACGGGTGTTCGGGCGCGAGCCGATAGTCCAGGGTGAGCACCGGCAGCCGGGTGGCGGTGGACAGCCGGGCGGCGACCCCGCGATAGGCGGCCGCGGATCCGGCGACGAACCCGCCGCCGTGCACATACAGCACGACGGCATCGGTCCGGCTCGCTCGCGGCCCGCGCACCCACTCCCCGGTGACCGGCCTGCCGCAGACCTGCTCGACCGCGGTGCCGGGCAGCGGCGGCGCGACCGTCCGCAGCGCCCCGTCGATCAGCGCGCGGGCGAGCGGGAGGGTACGGGCGTTCACCGGTGCGGCCGCGGCGAGCCGGCGCGCGGTGAGCGCCGAGATCTGCCGGACGGTGCGGGCCTGCCACGACCCCCGCGCCGGCGGCGCGGTCATCGGCGTTTCTCGATCGCCCGGACGATCTCGTGCACGGTCGAATCGGCGGCCAGCCGGCTGTCGAGCACGGTGTTGATCACCCCGCGCAGCAAGGCGTACGGCTGCCATCCACTGGGGGCGATGGTGCGCGGGGCGCGGCGGGCGATCCCGTCGGCGATGGTCCGCGCGGCCTGTGCGGCGGTGATCCGCACATTCAGTGGCCAGGGCAGCAGATCGTTGATGCGCCGGCCGAGGTCGTCGGCGTCGAGCATGGCGTGGGTCATCGGGGTCTCCACCAGCCCGAAGTACGCGATCCCCGCGGTGGCACCGGAGGCGGCGAGTTCCACCCGCAGCGCGCGCCCCAGCTGTTCGACCGCGGCCTTGCTGATCATGTACGGCGATCCGCCCATACCGGGGGCGAACGCGGCGCAGGACGACACCACCACGACATGACCCCGGCTGCGTACGATCTCGTCGAGCGCCGGATGCACCGTGTTGAACACGCCGGTGAGATTGATATCGAGCACCCGGTCGAAATCGCCCGGTTCCATGGTGCGCAAGGTCGCCGGCACCGGCGTGACCCCGGCATTGGCGACGACGATATCGAGGCGCCCGAACCGCTCGGCCACCTCACCGATCACCTGTTCCATCCGGCCCCGGTCGGTGACATCGGCGCCGAGCGCGTGCGCGCGCGCCCCCAGGCCGTCCGCGACACGGCGGGCGGCGGCCTCGTCGATATCGACCGCCACGAGTTCGGCGCCCCGGCGGTGCAGGAGGGTGACGAGTTCGCGGCCGATACCCTGCCCGGCGCCCGTGACGAGCACGATCTTGCCGCGCACGTCGAGCGCCGGCCCGGTGAGCCGGTCCAGGGCCGCGGGTAACGGTGGTTTCATACGGTCACCTCGTAGGATTCGGCATCGAAACGCTTGGTGCGGCGGCGGTATTCGAAACTCCAGCTCGGGTACAGCCCCGCATTGCGGCCGTCGGGCGTGGTGTAGTAGGTCTGGCAGCCCCCGGTCAGCCACACCGTATCGGCGCTGCGCCGCGCCATTTCCCCGACGAAGGCGTCCTGGGTCTCGCGGCGCACCTCGACCCGGCGGGCGCCGCGGTCGCGCAGGGTGGTCAGCGCGTCGACGATATAGGCGATCTGCGATTCCAGCATGAAGATGGCGGACTGGTTACCGGCCGCACCGAACGGGCCGAGGGTGCAGAAGAAATTGGGGAAACCCGCCATCGCCGTCCCCAGATAGGTCTGTGGTTCCTCGTAGTAGAGCTCGGCGATCGAGCGGCCGTCGCGGCCGGTGATCCGCTCGAACGCGGTGGGGATGGGGGTGAATCCGGTGCCGTAGATGATCGTATCGACCTCGATCTCCGCCCCGGCGCGGGTGACGATCGACCGCGGCCGCACTTCCGCGATCCCGTCGGTGACGACCTCCACGTTGTCCTGGTCCAGGGCCGGTAGGTAGGCGTCGGAGAAGATGGCCCGCTTACAGCCGATGACGTAATCGGGGGTGGCCTTGCGGCGCAACCGCGGATCCCGGATCTGACGCAGCAACTGGATACGGCCGAGGACTTCGAAGGGGTGCCGGAACCGGTTGTCGACGAAGCCGACCAGACCGAAGCTTTCGATCAAGCCGTACCAAGTGCCACGGACGGCCTTCTGCGCCAGGGGGACCCGACGCAGCAGGCTGCGTTCCAGACCGAGGGTGGGCCGGTCCATCCGAGGTACGATCCACGGCGCGGAACGCTGGAATACCGTCAGCGCCGCCACCCGCGGCTGGATCTCGGGAATGAACTGCACCGCGGAGGCGCCGGTGCCGATCACCGCGACCCGCTCGCCGGTCAGCTCGTGGTCGTGGTCCCAGTGCAGCGAATGGAACGCGGTGCCCGTGAAACTGTCCAGGCCGGGCAGGTCCGGATACTTCGCTTCGGCGAAGATACCGGCCGCGGAGAGGAAGTAGTCCGCGGTGAGCGGGCCGCGGGAGGTGTCGATCCGCCACAGCGAGTCTGTATCGTCCCAGCGTGCGCCGGTGAGTTCGGTGTTCAGCCGGATATGGCGCACCACATCGTGTTCGGTGGCGACGCGGCGGAGGTATTCGAGGATTTCCGGCTGCCGGCCGTAGGTCCGGGACCAGTCCGGATTCGGGGCGAAGGAATAGCTGTACAGCTGGGACGGCACATCGCAGGCGCAACCCGGATAGGTATTGGCCTGCCAGGTGCCGCCCAGATCGGCGGCCCGTTCCAGTACGACGATATCGTCGAAACCGGCCTGCCTCAATGCGATCGCCAGCCCGATCCCGCCGAACCCGGCCCCGAGAACAACGATGCTGTGGTGCTCGCTCATCGAGCCTCCTTCGAAACCGGTCGGCGTGGCATGCGCAGAGCGCCGCGACGGCAGGGAGTGCGCGTCATCGCCGCGCCCCCACCGATTCGGCACGGATCCGCCGGGTGATGCCTTCGGCTATGGACTTGGTGACCAGGCGGTTCACCGGGCTCGCCGCCGCCAGCGCGGGGCGCAACAGCGGAGTCCCTTCGAGCGCGAAGGTCCAGACCAGCCGGGTCGCCGTGCCGAGGGGCAGCAGGGTGAGATCTTCGGCGAACCGGCGCAGGCCGGGGACGGACGCGGCATCGACGGTGAAGGTCATCCGGGAGTTCTCGTCCCACCGGTAGAAACGCTCGTCGAGCCGGAGTGCGCCGCCGAGGGTCACCTGCCGGGTGGTGCCCACACCGAACGGGCGCGGCGAGGTCCAGCGGGCGGCGGTGATCACCGGCGACCACGACACCAGGGCGTCGTCGGCGGTCAGGGTTGCCCAGACCTGCTGCCGGGAGGCCGGGATATCGACGATATGGGTGTAGCGCCGGCCGGTGGTGTTCAGGAAGGTATCGTCCGCCGGTTCGAGCGGGAAGCCGGTTGGCATTGTCTTGGGGCCTTTCGCTGTCAGAGATCGAGAACCAACGGCCCGCCCGCGGACCGGGAGACACACGGGAGCATGTGGCCGGGGCGTTCGGCGTCGGTGAGGGTGCGGTCGCGATGGTCGACTTCGCCTGCCAGGACCTTGGTCTTACAGGTGCCGCAGAACCCTTGTCGGCAGGAGTAGACGGCGTCGGGGTGTATCCGGCGGAGGGCGTCGAGGGCGGATTCCGCGGCACCCACCCGCACCTGCCGGCCGGAGGCCGCCAGGGTGATGTCGAACTCGCGGCCGTCGACGATCGGTGGCGCCGAGAACCGTTCGGTGTGCAGCGAACCGACCGGGTTGAGTGCGAAGAAGCTGTGCTGGGCGGCTTCCAGCACCGGTGGGGGGCCACAGACGTACACCGCGGCGCCCGGCGGGGCGGCCGCCAGGAGCGCCGGGATATCGGGGGTGCCGAATTCGTCGTCGGGCCGGATATCGGCGCCGGTGGGCAGTTCGCCGAGGAACGGCATGGTGTCGCGGGAACGGCCCAGGTACACCAGCCGCCCGCGGTCGCCCGCCGCGTGCACCATGGGCAGGATCGGGGTGATGCCGATACCGGCGGCGACGAACAGGTAGTCCGGGGCGGTCGATACGAAGGTGAACGCGTTGCGCGGGCCGCGGATCCGCAGCGGGTCACCGGCTGTCAGTCCATGGACCTCCATCGATCCGCCGCCACCGCCGGGCAGCCGGCGCACGGCGATCCGGTAGCGGGACAGATCCCGCGGATCGCCGCACAGCGAGTACTGGCGTTGGCGCCCCGAGGGCAGGAAAACGTCCAGGTGCGAACCCGGCCGCCAGGCGGGTAAGGGCTGCCCGTCCGGACGCCGCAGGGTCAGCGAGACCACGTCCCGCGCCTCGGCGCGTACCGATTCCACCGTGACGTCGAGATCGAACCCGCTGCGCCGCACCGGGTTCGGCGGGGACAGCCCGGGCGTGGTGAACACCTTCTTGTAGACATCCATCGCCATGCCCAGTACGTGCAGGCTGCGCGAGGGCGCCGGCCGGATGGCGTTCATCCGCGGGCCGCGGGGGAGTGCGCCAGATAGCGCAACGCGTTATCCATCGAACCCAATTGCGAGGGGTGGAAACCAGGTCGCAGATAGCGCGGCATCTCGGTGAAGAATGTGGTGAAACTGGGGATCACGCCACGCACCGTGGCGCTGAGGAACTGCTGCCCCCAGAAGCGTCCCTTCGCGGGGCTCGGATCCTTGCGGTAGAGGTAGGCCGTGGAGACCACGAACAACGGCAGCAGCAGCCCGCTGGCCAGCAGACCGGTGCGCAGCCGGCGCGCATAACCGCCGTCGACGTGCATATAGGCGTCGAACACCACGCTGCGGTGTTCGACCTCCTCGGCGCCGTGCCAGCGCACCAGATCCAGCATCGTCGGATGCATCCCGAGTTCCTCGAGCACCTTCGATTCGAGCAGCCATTCGCCGATCACCGCGGTGAAATGCTCCATCCCGGCGAACAGGCCCAGGCGTTCCTTGAGCCATTCCTGTTCGGCGCGGCCGGTGAGACCGTGATCGCCCAGTACCCGGTCGACCAGCCAGCCGATCTTGGCGACATAGGACTCGACGTCGAGGCCGATCGACTGCAGATGGTTACGTGCGCCCTCGTGGCTGCCGGCATGCATCGATTCCTGCCCGATGAACCCGGTGACCTCCTCGCGGAGCCGTTCGTCCTCGATATACGGCAGGGCCTCGGCCAGGCAGGCAGCCATGGCGCGCTCCCCTTCGGGCAGCACCAGGTGCATCACATTGGTGACGTGGGTCGCCAGTACCTCGCCGGGAATGTAGTGCATCGGGACATCGGAGAAGTCGAAGTGCACGTCCCGCGCGTGGATCGCGTGCGCTTCCTCGCGATAGGGGCGCGTCGGTGCGCTGTCATCAGCCATACCCCGACCGTACAATGCAACATATTCCCTTGCAATGTGGTCGCAACAAATTTCTTCGGATTGTTGCCGATCGGGTGTTCGCTGCTAGCGTGGCCGCCGTGCCCGCTACCGCCCCTACCTCGAAAGACCCCACTCCGGACGATCTCGGCGAACGGATACTCGACGCGGCCCGCCGGCAGTTCGAACGGCTCGGCGTGAAGAAGACGACGATCGGTGATGTCGCCCGGGAGGCGGGCGTAGACCGCGGTACCGTCTACCGGCGCATCGGGTCGCGTGATGACCTGGTGCGGGCGGTCACCGCGCGAGAGATCCGCGTTCTGCTCGACGAACTGCACGGGATTCCCGCCCGGCACGCGACGGTCGAGGGTGTCGTCGCCGATCTCTTCGTCACCGTTGTCACCCGCTGGCGTGATCACCGCCTGGCGAATCGAGTGCTCGCGGTGGAGCCCGATCGGTTGCTGCCGCAACTCACCACCGAAGGCGGCGCGTTCTTCGCCATGGCGGTCGGCACGGCCACCACGGTCGTGGGTGATGCCCTGCACCGGTTCCTGCTGCCCGATATTCCCGATCTCACCACCCGGATCGAGATCGCCGCCCGGATCGTGCATTCGTTCCTGTTACAGCCGGTCGGCTCGGTCGACCTCGACTCGGCGGACCGGCTTTCCGATTTCGCGCACCGCCATATCGTCCCACTGGTCACCGGTGGCCATCCGGCTCGTTGAGGGTGGCGGTCGTCCGCGGCGGATCGGTGCGGTTTGTCGAGGCACGCACCGGCGCCGCGCCCGGCTCGGCCGTATTCGTCCGACATGGCGACGCGCACAATTGAACTCGCATTCCGCAGGCAGCGCGAGCGACTGCGCATACCCGGCGTCGAGATGCCTCGGGGCGCGATGCGGGCACTGATCCGGGTGGTCGGTGTGTTCCGGGAACGGAACGGATCACCGAATACGGCCCGGCGCATTCGGTCGAATACCGCGGATATCGCATATTCGGCCGTGGTCACGAAAAGGTGCGTATCGAATTCATAGAGTGCGGTGCCGGCATCCAGGTGCCACCGGGACGACGACCGTGCGATAGAGAATTCCGTTCGCCGGCCCCCGGTGCCGAGGCGCCGGGTGGCGCAGCCGCTCTTACCTATGCCGCCGACCGGAGATACGGACGGCCGGTCGACGATCTCGGCGGGCGGAGGACCGCCGGCCGTCCGTATCCGGGTGTGCACCGGCCGGACGGACGGGCACACCCGGTACTTTCCGGATCCGCACGCCCTCCGCGGCCGGCTTTCGTTCAGCGGCTGGCGTAAACGACGAGAAGATCGCGCATGGCGCGAATTTCTCGGTTCGCCTCGTTCAGGGCAGTTCGCAAACGGAGATTCTCGTCGAGGAGATCGTCGAGATCGCCCGTGGTCTCGGCCGTCCGGTCGGCAGTGCGGACGTGCACGAGTTCGGCGACCGGCGGTGCCGCGGCGTCGGTGACCGGCCGGGATTCCGCCTCGGTGGCGGTAGCGGCGGCCTCGGCCTCGGGGTGCGTGGCCGGGGTTTCCTGTTCCGTGATCTGCTCGGGTTCCGCAGCTTTCGGCTCGGCTTCGGGCGCCGGGGCAACGGCGGTCGGCGCCGGTTTCCGGGTGGCGGCACGGCGTGCGCGCTTCTTCGGAGCCGCCGGGGCCGACTCCTGCACGGCCGGTTCGGCCTCGGGCAGTCCCGCCGCTTTGACCCAATTCGCGAGGGTGTTGGCCGCGGGCTGGCCGCCCTCGCGTTCGGAGACCGCAGTGCACGCAGCGTTGACCGTTTTGCCTTGGGCGATCAGTTTTTTCACCCGATTGACGAGTTTGGTCTGTTCCCTTTTCGAGTAGCGCACTGCCATCCTCTACCTCCTGCATTCCGAGCGCTTGTTGCCAGAATTGAACCATTGACCGGTCCTTCCCGTCCCGCCGGGGCAACGACTTTCCGGAAAACCGCTGCCCGGCTATTCGGCGTTGCCGCGCCGATTCCGTGTGCCGGCGCGGATTTGCGGAACCCTTTCGCGGCGAGCTCGGGCGCGAATACCGCATGGCATCCGGATCGGATACCCCGCATTCCCGGCCCGCGAAACGGGCCGGACGCGAAACGGGTTTCCGGTACAGCGGCGCGTCGAGGGCGCGCGTGCACGGGCCGAAACGGGATCGTTGCCGACCCGGATCCCGACCGGACCGTGGTGGCCGGACAGAGCTTCGGCGGGATCACGCCTACCCGGCCGACCGGGATATCCGGCTGCATCGGTCGGTCGGCCGGTACGAAGGCGGCATGGTCGTGCAGACCCGCCGGTTACACGACCATCTCCTACGGTCCGGGTACGCGGTATCACTCACCGAATACACCGGCGGCCACGAATTCATCCGCTGGCGGGGTTGCCTGGCCGACGGCTTGATCGAATTGATCGGTGACGGGGACGCCGGCGCAGGTCACTGACGGGCTCCGGCACGGTGGCACCGTCCGAGCCCGTGGTAGCCCCGGCGCCATGCCCTCGACGGCCGGCCGACGCCGCCCGGGGGCATGCAGCCGGGATCCGCACCGACGGATCGCGGCGGGGCCGGAACCGGCCGGGCGCCACCGGCACGAGGTCGGCCGGCGACCGGCCGGAACCCTGCGCTCTCCAGGAGGTCAGCAGCCGGTGGGAACGTCCTCCCCGCGGAAGCGGGCCTCGACGAAGCTCCAGGCGTCGGCGAAACCGGCGACCGCGGCCGTCATATGCTCGGCGATATCGTAGGTGGTGAGTTTCACCGGAGCCCCGGCACGGCAGGCTCGGTCGGCGTATTCGGCTATTCCGTCGTAGGGGGTGAGGGTGTCGAAACGCCCGTGCCAGAGGTAGGTCGGCATCGCCGGATACCCGTCGAAGTAGCGCAGGCTGTTCTCGTGCAGTACCTCGCGGGCCTCCGGGCTGTCCATCAGGCTCTTCGAGGCCGCCATCTGCTCGGCACTGCGGAACGCGCCGTGGAACAGCAGGAACCGGCGGCAGGCGTCATGGGTGAACTCGCGGAACCACAGGCCGTTCTCGTTGAGCTGATCCGAGATCGGCAGCCGATGCGGGTATTCCCGTTCCAGCCCCATGGCGGCGGCGAAGGCCAGGCCGAACCCGGGGTGCGGGTTGAAACCGAGCCCCAGCGCCATCTGTTCCAGATCGGCCGGGATCCCGCCGGCCACCACGGCATCGATCTTCAGTTCCGGGGCGTAGTCCGGCTGCAGGGCCGCGGCCCAGCCGGTGGCGAGCCCACCGCCGGAGTATCCGGCGATCGCGACCGGACTGTCGTCCAGTCCGAGTTCGGTGACCCGCTGCACGGCACGGATGCTGTCCAGGGTGACCATTCCGCTGAGCCGGCCGGCCGCATAGGCGACGGTGGGTCCCAGGTAGTCGGGTACCGAGATGGCCCAGCCGCGGCCGATCGGCAGCATCGCCCCGACCGCGTCCTGCAGTTCACCGTTGAACAGCGAGCGCGAGGGATTGCAGCGGGTGCCGAGCGAATTGATCAGGGCCTGATAGGACACCAGCGGCGGATTCTGCACCCCGATCGGCATCAGCACGGTGGTCATACCCATGATGGGTTCGCCGCGGGAATTGGTGGACCGGAACGCGACCTGCCAGCCCTCGGTGCCCACGTAGAGGCCGGTATCGATCTTCCGGGTGCGGACCACGTCGCCCGGTTGCAGATCGCCCAGGTTGCCGGGTGCGTGGTAGAAGGGGTCGGGATCGGGCTGGGGGTACAGCGGTTCGGCTTGCGCCTCGACGCCGAACAGCCCGGCGGAGACGAGGGTGAACAGCAGGATCAGGATTCGGGTGGAAACTCTGAACACGATCTTCTTTCGGACAGCAGGAAGCGACCCGGCGGGGGAGCGCGGCATTCGTGATGCCGTCAGGCCCGTCGCCGGTGGATGAGGCGACGTGTGCGGGGCTGCGGTCACCGTGGCACGACCGGTCGTGGCGCCCCGGAGCCGGCGAGCGTGGTGACCGCTCGAACGAACTGTCTCCGTTGGCTTGTGGCCGTGGTCAGTTCCGCAGGTGGCGGCTAACCATACGACAGGAGAGGCACAAACGGGTCACCGAGATCCGAGCGAATCGCCGGATCTGCGTGAGATCACAAGGAAAGGGGGAGGCCGTCTCGTCCGGTCACAAGCCTGCGGACGCCTCGACGGGGCCGTAGACGTAGTCGTCGAGCGGGAAGCGCACCGCTTCCCGATGCGCGGTGACGGTGCTGGTGGGCCGCAGCAATGCCGCCTCGCCGTGCTGGTTGAAGTAGTAGCTGCGGGCGGTGGCGCAGTCGCCGCCGTAGAACACCGAGGAGGCGAGTTTGCCGGTGACCCGGTCCAGGAATTCGGCGTTGGCGCGTTCAGTGACCTCGAAGGTGGACGCACCGCGGCGCCGTAATTCCCCGAACAGCCGGCCCATATGTTTCATCTGCGCTTCGATGGTCGTGAAATAGGACAGCCCGCTGTAGGAATAGGGGCTGTTGAGGCTCAGGAAGTTCGGGAACTTCGGCACCGTGATGCCCTCGTAGGCCTGGAACCGGTTCTCCCGCCAGAACTTTCCGAGATTCACCCCGTCGCGGCCGATGATCTCTAGCGCCGGGAAGTTGACGTCCCACAGGTTGAAGCCGGTGGCCAGGACGAGGGTGTCGATACCGGTTTTCGTACCGTCCGCGGTGACGATACCGTCGGGCTCCATCCGTTCGATCGGGTTCGTCTCGAGCCGGACGTGCGGTTTGTTGAAGGTCGCGAAATAGTGGTTGGAGAACGTGGGCCGCTTACAGCCGAAATCGTAGTGCGGCGTCAGCTGCTCGCGGAGCCGCTTGTCGTGGACCTGGGCGCGCAGATGCGCCTTGGCCAGCAGAGCGGCCGCCTTGTTCAGCGGCCGGGCCTGCTCGAAATGCAGGACGCCGACCACCATCAGGGCCTCCAGCATGGCCGTGTTCACCAGCCGGGCCGCCTTCTGGGTGGCCGGCACCCGGGCGAACAGCCGCTGCACCGCGGACGGGATCGGCATATCGATCTTGGGAACCACCCAGATGGGGGTGCGCTGGAAGACGGTGAGTTCGCGTGCCCGGGCGGCGACCTCGGGGACCAGCTGCACACTCGTGGCCCCGGTGCCGATGATCGCGACCCGGCGGCCGGTCAGATCGTGCGTATCGTCCCACGCGGTGGTGTGGATGATCGTGCCGGCGAAACTGTCGATCCCCGGGAAGGGCGGCGTATACGGCTGGGACAGGAAACCCGTCGCGGTGAGCAGATAGCGGGCGGTCAGGGTTTCGCCGCCGGCCACGGTGACCACCCAGTGCTGCTGTTCGCCGTCCCAGCGGGCACTCTCGACGCTGGTACCGAAACGCATCCGCTCCCGCAGCCGGTACTTGTCCGCGACGTGGTCGGCGTATTTCTTCAGCTCGGCGCCGGGTGCGAACAGCCGCGACCAGTACGGATTGGGTTCGAACGAGTACGAGTAGGTCACCGAGGCGATATCGACGGCGAGGCCGGGGTAGTGGTTGACGAACCAGGTGCCGCCCAGATCGGCCTCGCGTTCCAGGATCACGAAGTTCCCGAGCCCGAGGCGATCGAGCTGGATACCCGCGCCCATTCCGCCGAATCCCGCACCGATCACGACGGCGTCGTATCGAGGTGCCACGTCGAACCTCCCAGCGATCTGAACCACGCATCACGGAATGACACATCATTCCGTTTGTGATGACCGTATCATCATGAGCGTGACGAAGCCATCGACGCGGGCCGAACGCCGCAAGGCCGAACTCCGGCGCGACATCATCGACACCGCGTTCGCCTGCTTCGCGGACAAGGGCTACCACGCGACCGGTATCGCCGATATCGCCTCCGCACTGGGAATCGGGCACGGCACCTTCTACCGGTACTTCAGCAACAAGCGCGACATCATCGACCATGTGATCGACGAGCTGGCCGCCCGGATCATCGAGGCGCTGGGCACCGACAACGCCCCGGAGGCCGCGAGCACGCTGGACGAGTACCGCGCCCAGATCGAGCGCATCGGCGACGCGCTGAGCCGGATCCTGCTCGCCGACCGCCGGGTCGCGCAGTTGCTGCTGTTCCACGCCACCGGTATCGACGACGAACTGACCCGGCGCCTGTACGGCCTGCTCGATACCGCCGATGCCTTGACCGCCGGATATCTCGAGCACGGTGTGGAGCTCGGGTATCTGCGTGCCGATCTCGATACGCGCAACACCGCGCGGGCTGTCACCGGCATGCTGCTGGCCGGGGTCGTGCACGGATTACGCGATCCGGACGACCAGGCGATCGCGGCCCTGAACGAAGCCGTGCGCCGCTTGCTGATCGACGGAGTTGCCAAAGGGTGAACGGAACTCCAGTGACACGGTGCTCACCGGGCGCCGGGGCGAGAAACGCATACAGTGGATTCCATGTCGCCGATGGACGAATGGCATCCGTCCACCGTCGCGGACTGGAGCGATGAACGCCGCCGGGCCACGTTGCGCGAGACCCGCCTCGGGTACCGGTGGAAGGCGTTGGGTCGCGCCGGGCAGGCGTTGCTGCGGGTTGCCGTACTACTGATGATCGGGCTGGTCGTCTTCGCCCAGTACTGGAAATACGATGTCGCGCCGGAGCGAGTCCGGCTGGCCCGCACCGAGCCCGCGCTGCTACCGGTCGCCGAACCGTTCGCGCCCGCCGATCGCGATACCGCGGTGGTGGACCTGGTGGGCCTGGGGGGATTGAACGCCAGCGATACCGCCGCCTCGCTCCCCGCGCTGCGGGAGATGGGCGCGGTCTGGGCGATCCGCTACGACAACCGCGGTATCGACACCGAGGTGATCGCCGATCTGGTCATCCGGGCCGCCGTCATGTCCGGCGTCCGCAATATCGTGCTGGCCGGCCACAGTATGGGCGGGGTGATCGCGCTGGAGGTCGCGCGCCATATCCACACCGGCAGCGACCGGCGCCTGCTCGCGGTGCTCCTGGACTGCACGCCGCTCGACCTCGACGCCGTGCGGCCCGAAAGCCGCGGGCTGGGCGAGGATATGGTGCGCTGGATGGGCTGGCTGCCCGGCGCCCGCGAGAGCCGCGGCCTGCGGATCGCGGTGGAAACCTATGCGCGCCGGGAACAGTTCCTGGACGACACGGGAGTGCCCGGTATCCGGTTCGACCGGTTCCGCGGAGCGGTCGATCAGGTGCTGCGGGACAAGATATTCAATGCCGACGCCGCCAGCAACGGCCTCATCGAGTCGCAGTTCCTGGCGATCGTCGCGGGCGGCGCCACCGACGATCTGCGGCCGCTGTCGCGGTCCGCGCGCGGGAAACCACGACCGGCCATCGTATTCCTCCGGCCGCACGACGCCACCCGCGACCGGGTGGTCGATGTCGCGCGCACGCACCGCGTACTCATCGACAAGGTCGGCGGTGTCGACGGCAATCTGCTGGTGGTGAAGCCACGCGGCACCGGCCACGCGGATCCGCGCCAGCACCCCGGCGAATACAACAAGGTCATCTCCCAGCAGGTGCTGCCGTTCGTGGCGCGGTATCGCGAACAGATCAGCCGGGTGGCGGACGCGGCGGCGCCGGCCCGGCCGGACCGGTCTACTCCGGCGCGGCCTCCGGGCGGGTGAGCGGGAGCCAGACGGTGAACGTGGTCGCGCCCGGCCGCGAGTCGACCCGGATATCGCCGCCGTGTTTGTTCACCACGATCCGGAAAGAGATATCAAGGCCGAGACCGGTGCCCTCACCCACCGGTTTGGTGGTGAAGAAGGGTTCGAAGATGCGGCGTTGGATCTCGGCCGGGATCCCGGGGCCGCTGTCGGCGATCTCGACGACAGCGCAGTCGTCGGCGTGCCGGGTGCGCAGCGTCAGCGTTCCGCTGCCCTGCATCGCGTAGACCGCGTTGTCGATGAGGTTGGTCCAGACCTGGTTGAGTTCGGCGGCATAGCAGGGCACCTGGGGCAGGGTGTGGTCGTATTCCTTGACCACGGTGATCGAATCGCCGATCTTGCGGCTGAGCATCACCAGGGTGCTGTCGAGCAGTTCGTGCAGGTCCACCACCTGGAACGGGGCGCGGTCCATCTGCGAGTACTGTTTCGCCGCATCCACCAGGGTCGAAATCCGGCCGGTCGAATCGGCGATCTCGTTCATCAGCAGCTCGGTCTCGATGGTGTAGTTGAGCCACCGGAACGCGCCCTCGAGCACCTGCTGTGCGGACCCCTCGAGCGTGGCCGACACCCGTTCCAGCCAATCGGTGTCGAAACCGGCCTGGACGAAATTCGCGGCCAGTTCCCAGCCACCGGCGATACCGTGCTCCTCGAGCCAGTCACCGATCGTATCCTCGCGATCGGCGGCTTCGAGCGGTGACAACTCCGGGGCCTTGGCCACCTGGGCCGCCGCCTCCTCCTGCAGCCGCACCAGGGTTTCCAGGACGCCGGTATCGAATTTCCCCTGCGCCATCATGGCCAGCTTGTGCCGCATCCCCGCGACCCGGTCGCGCAGGCCGGAGGTCGCCCGGACCGCGGCCGCGGCCGGATTGTTCAGTTCATGGGTGAGGCCGGCCGACAGCGACCCCAGCGCCAGCAGCCGCTCCCGCTGGGCGATCCGGGCGTTGTTGTTGCGGTTACCGAAGAACGCACCCTCGAGCAGGTGCACGGCCATCGGGAACCAGGTGTGCATCATGCGGGAGAACGTCTGCGCGTCCAGGACGAAGAACCGTGAGGGCTCGGTGACGTACATCGACCCTGTGTACTCGGGTTCGGCGTGCTCGCCCAGGTACGCTGTCCATGCACCGGCATAGGAACCACGATGGGCCGTGCGCACCATCTCGATCTCGCGGCCCCCGGAGAGTTTGGTCAGCCGTACCTCGCCGTCCATCAGCACGTAGAAGCAGGTCGCGGGCTCGCCTTCGCGGTACACGGGCCCGGGTTCGAGATGTTCGATCCGCCCGTCGGCGCACAACCACGCGAGCTGGTCGTCGTCGAGTCTCTCGAACAGGAACAGCGTCCGCAGTTCGGCGGGATCGCAGATACTCATCACGCGCCTCCTAGGCCAGGTACCGGTGTACGAGCATGACCGCCATGGCGCCCTCGCCGACCGCCGAGGCCACCCGTTTGGCGGATTCGGCGTGCACATCACCGGCCACGAAAACCCCCGGCACGCTGGTCTCCAGATGATGGGGTGGCCGGGTGAGCTCCCAGCCCGGTGGCCGGGCGCCGTCCACCAGCAGATCGGGGCCGGCCAGGACGTAACCGGCGGTATCGCGGTGCACCACGCCGTCGAGCCAGCCGGTCTGCGGTGCCGCACCGATGAACAGGAACAGCCGCTCGGCGGGGGCCTTCTCCTCGGCACCGGTCCGGTTGTCGCGCAGCACCACCGTATGCAGATGATCGGCACCGTCCACCGCGACGACCTCGGTCTCGGTGTGTACCCGGATGGAGGGGACCTGCGCGATCTGCTGGATCAGATAGTGCGACATGGATTTGTCCAGCGAATCGGCGCGGACCACGAGATGGACCGTGCGGGCGTGCCGGGACAGGTACATCGCCGCCTGGCCCGCCGAATTCGCGCCGCCGACGATATAGACGTCGTGCCCGGCGCATTCGGCCGCCTCGGTCATCGCCGCACCGTAATACACGCCGCGCCCGGTGTATTCGTCTACGCCCGGGGCGGGGTGGCGGCGGTAGTCCACACCGGTGGCGATGATGACGGTATGGCCCGACAGCGACCCGCCGTCGGCGAAGCGGACCGCGCGCGCCGATCCCTGCACCTCGAGCCCCACCACCTCACGGGTGGTGACCACCTCGGCGCCGAACTTGGCGGCCTGGCGGCGGGCCCGGTCGGCCAGCTGGGCCCCGGACAGACCGTCCGGGAAGCCCAGATAGTTCTCGATCCGGGAACTCTGCCCGGCCTGGCCGCCGGTCGCGGTGCGTTCGACCAGTACCGTCCGCAGCCCCTCGGACGCGCCGTACACCGCGGCACCCAGCCCGGCCGGTCCACCACCGACGACGATGAGGTCGTAGAAATCCTCGGCCGGCCGGGTACTCAGCCCCACGCTTTCCGCGAGTTCGCTGTCGCTGGGCTGGACCAGCGCCCCGCCCGTCTCGGTGATCACCACGGGACACCGGCGCGGATCGGCGCCGGCGGCCTGCAGCAATCGCGCGCCTTCGGGTTCGTCGGCCAGGTACCAGCGGTACGGCAATTGATTACGGGCCAGGAACTCCCTGATCTGCGAACACCGGGGTGACCAGCGATTACCGATGACCTTGGTGCCGTGCACCGGCCGGTGGTCGCTGCTGCGCCAGGCGTCGAGCAGGGTGTCCAGGACCGGGTAGAGCTTCTCCTCCGGCGGATCCCACGGTTTGAGCAGGTAGTGGTCGAGGTCGACGACGTTGATGGCGTCGATCGCGGCGTTCGTATCGGCGTACGCGGTGAGCAGTACGCGCCGGGCGAAGGGATGCAGGTCCATGGCCTGTTCGAGGAATTCGATCCCGTCCATCCCGGGCATCCGGAAATCGGCGATCAGCACCGCCACGGGCTGGCCGCGCAATTTCATCTCGCGCAGCGCCTCCAAGGCCTGCGGACCCGATTCGGCGCGCAGGATGCGGTAGTCGGCGCCGTAGCGGCGGCGCAGGTCGCGGACGACCGCCCGCGACACTCCGGGATCGTCGTCGACGCTCAGAATGGCGGGCTTGGAGGCAGTCGGGGAGCTCACCCGTCGAGTATGCCCGCACCGGCGCGGTAGTGGCCGCTCGCGATTCCGGTGCCCCGGCCGGGTCGCGGGTACGGAGACCGGGACACCGTGCGGCAGCGGCGCCCGCACGGTGCAGGGTACGACCGAGCATTCGAGTTGCCAACAGATCGCTGTGATCTTGCTGTTCGCCCGTGCTGAGGCGAGCGGTCGAAGGACGATTGGGCAGGGGGGGCCGCCGAAGTCGTCGCCCTACCGCTGCGGTGGCGTGTGAACTGCGTTTATTTGGAGGTTTTCCGTTGCGCGTGTGGGCTGGGTATGTCCAAGGTGGCGCCCGAAATGCCGGGAATTCTCCGTAGGATCTGTTTGCCCATCGGTATGCCGGGTAGTTGCCGTGGATGTAGCCGATCGGCGCTCACCCAGGGCGTCCGGCGGCTACCGGAAAAGAGCCGGCGCCGTGACCCAGGTGGTCACGATCACCGGGCGCGGCGAGCACACCGAGTCGTCCGGCGATCGTGCCGGGCCGGCCGGGGGCCACCCCCGAAGCGCCCGAGCCCGGATCCGGTCCCGGAGGTGCGACTCGGTCCGCCGATCACGGATCGGCCGAGAAGCAAGGAGGAACCATGGCTCAGCAGGTGGAAGAACTGATCGGTGACGCCGTCTACGACCTGGACGGCGACAAGATCGGCAAGGTGAAGCGGGTCTACGTCGACAATGCCTCCGGCGCACCGACCTGGGCGTCGGTGAGCACGGGGCTCTTCCGTGACGATTCACTGGTCCCGCTGGCCGGCGCGCAACTGCGGCAGGACACCCGCGAGTTGCAGGTCCGGGTGCACAAGGATGCGGTGAAAACCGCCCCGCATCTCGAACACGACGGCCTGATCAGCCAGGAATCCGAGGACGAGTTGTTCGTCCACTACGGAATCGACCCCGGCAGATCGGGCTGGGACGACTACGGGCGCCACGCCCAGCGGCCGGGCGGCGATACAGCCGGTACGGAGACAACCACCGCCGGCATGGGCACCGCCGCCGGAATGGGTACCGCCGCGGGGGGAACCACTGCCGGCCCCACCGACCGGGAATCCATGGTGCGTTCGGAGGAGCAGCTCGACGTCGGCACGGAGCAGCACGAGACCGGCCGGGCGCGGTTGCGCAAGTATGTGGTCACCGAGGAACAGTCCGTCACCGTGCCCACCACCCATGAGGAGGTGCACGTCGAACGCGAACCGATCACCGATCCGGGCGCCGTGCACGCCGACCTGGGTGACGAAGAGCAGGAGGTCACCCTGCACGAAGAGCGGGTGACCGTGAACAAGGAATCCGTCCCCGTCGAGCGGGTGCGTCTCGCGGTCGACGAGGTCGAGGACGAGCAGACCGTTTCCGATACCGTCCGCAAGGAGCGGATCGAGACCGAGGGCACCGACCGCGACGACCGTCGCTGAACAGGCCGCTCCGAGGGGTCCCGGGCGATACACCCGGGGCCCCTCTCGGCCGTTACGCGTCGGTCGCGGGACCGGACTCGACGGCCTCGGTATCCGCGGGTTCGCCGTCGGTGGCCCGGGGAGACGGGGCGATCGCATCCTGTTCCGCACCGGGAAGGGCGGTGGATTCGCCGGTCTCGGTGTCCACAGCGGGGAGCAGCCGCGGCAGTAGTGCGGCACCTGCGGTGGCGCCCGCGGCGGCAGTGGTCGCGATGGACCACCCGATCGGCCCGAGCGGAGTACAGCCGAAGTAGGCACCCAGCCCCGGAGTCATCACGATCACGCCCAGCACCGCACCGCTGGCGGCGGTGGTGAGCCAGACCAGGGGACTGCGGTACCCGGCGACCAGCGTCTGGCCCAGCTGCGTGCCGATCAGCGCGACGAGGCCGATCGTATCCGCGCGCCGCTGAGTGCCGGTATAACGGCCGGCCATCCAGGCGGCCGACGCCCCGGTCGCGGTGGCGACCCCGCGGACGGCGATGGTGCGGATCAGATCGCCGCCGAGATCGGCCGGCGGGATCTCGGCGAGCTGCCGGGCTCGTTGTTCGACCCAGTCCGGGTCGTCTTCCGGCGCCACGCCCTCCTGGCCGCCGGCCAGGGCGAGCGCCAGCGCCGGGAACATATCGGTCAGCAGATTCACCAGCAGGAACTGCCGGGTCCCGAGCGGTGCGCGGCCGCCGACCGCGGTCCCGAACAGGGTGAACGCGATCTCGCCGGCATTACCGCCCACCAGCACCGCCACCGAGTCCGCGACCCGCTGCCACATACTGCGCCCTTCGACCAGCGCGTGCAGCAGGGCCCGCGGGTCCGGTTCGGTGAGCACCAGATCGGCGGCATTACGGGCAGCAGCCGAACCGTGCGCCGCGATCCCGATCCCGATATCGGCGGTGCGGATGGCGGCGGCGTCGTTGCTGCCGTCACCGGTCATGCCCACCACATGGCCGCTACGCCGCAGGGCGGTGACGATCCCGACCTTCTGCTCCGGATCGACCCGCGCGAAGACGGTACTGCGTTCGATCAGGGCGGTCCGTTCGGTGTCGTCCAGTTTCTCGAGGTCGGCGCCGGTGGTGACCGTATCCACGGTGATGCCGAGCTGCCGGGCGACCGCGGCCGCGGTGACCGGATGGTCGCCGGTGATCATGCGGACCCCGACTCCGTTCTCCTGGAGCGCGCGGACCAGATACGGCGTCTGGGGGCGCGGGGTGTCGGCGATACCCAGGAACCCGAGCAGGGTGAGTTCCTCGACCGCGTCCTCCATATCGTCCGGATGTTCCGGCAGATCCCGCCGGGCCACCACCAGCACCCGCAGGCCCTGCTCGGCGAGCCGGTGCACCATCGTGTCGGCGCGTTCCCGCAGCTCGTCCGACAGCGCCGGATCGGGTTTGGTCCCGGTGCGCACCCGCGTACAGCGCGGCAGCACGACCTCCGGCGCCCCCTTGACCATCAGGCGCAGTTTGTGCGCGGTCTGCCCGAACGCGGCGGCGTACCCGCGGTTGGATTCGAACGGGATCTCGTCGAGCGGATCCCAGGGGTGGGCGTCGGAGCCCAGCGATTCGGCGGCGGCATCGAGGACGGCCCGGTCGGTGGCGTGCAGCACCGGACCGTCGTCGGGCTCGGGACAGGCGCGGGCGGCGGCGCGCAGCAGCCGCCGCGCGGTGGCCGAATCGTCGCCGGGCTGCCATTGCCCGTCCAGATCGGCGAGGGCGGTGAGCCGTAGCCTGCCCTCGGTGAGGGTTCCGGTTTTGTCGAAACACAGTTCGTCGACCCGGCCGAGCGCCTCCACCGCGCGATTGGCGCGGACCAGAACCCCGTAACGGGACAGCCGACGGGCCGCGGCGAGCTGTGCCACCGTGGCGACCAGGGGCAGGCCCTCCGGTACCGCCGCCACCGCCACGCCGACACCGTCGGCGATCGCCGCCCGCAAGGTGCGGCCGCGGAGGCCGCCGAGGGCGGTCACGATGGCGCCGCCGGTCAGGGTCAACGGCAGGGCGCGGTCGGTGAGCGACCGCAGCTGCGCCTGCACACCGCCCTTGTCCGGCGGCACCGCGCCAGCGGTCGCCCGGCCCGCCTGGGTATCGGCGCCGACCGCGACGACCACCGCCACCGCCGACCCGCTGACCACGGTCGTGCCCTCGAAAACGAGGCAGGAGCGATCGCCCACCGCGGCGCCGGGTGTCGGTTCGATCTTCTTGGGCACCGTCACCGATTCACCGGTGAGCCCGGATTCGTCCATTTCCAGGTCGTCGACGCGCAGTAACCGGGCGTCGGCGGGCACCACTTCGCCCGCGCGCAGCACGATCACATCGCCGACCTCGAGGCAGTCCGCGGGCAGTTCGGCCACCGCCGGGTCGGCGTCGTCGATCTCCGCCCGGTCGATCACCCGGCCGGTCAGCCGTTCACCTTCGATGAGTTCCTGCAGTTCGTTCTCCGCCGCCTGCCGCTGCCGGGCCGAGATCATCGCGTTCACCGTGAGGACCGAGGACAGCAGTACGGCATCCGAAGGTGCGCCGAGAATCGCGGTCGCCACCGCGCCCACCCCGAGGATCGGGGTCAGCGGATCGGCCAGCTCGCGGCGCATATGACCGAGGTAGGCCAGCACCGGCGCGACCGCGTTCGGTAGTGCCGCGCGGCCTGCCGGTTCCTCGGTCCACCGCTGTTCCGGATCCGGTGGTTCCGGGAGCCGGGACAGCACTTCGCCGGGTTCCAGCGCATGCCAGGGCAGCAGCGGTGCGCGGACGCCGTCCGTCGCGGCCCGCGCGGCGTTCAGTCCCGAGACCGCACCGTTGAACAGGCCGGCGAAGTTCGCGGCGATCATGGGGGCGGGTCGCGACCGGGCGGCGGGCGCGGCAGCCAGGATCAGCCCCGTGAGACTGCACGCCGACAGCGCCAAGGTGCGGCCGCGCTCGCTGACCTGCCGCGCCGGCCCGGCCGCCGCCAGGATGCGCCGCACCTGCCCGAGATTGCGGCACAGCAGATCCGCGGACCACGGCACATGGATCTCCCCGCCTTCACATCCGACCAGTCCGAGGGCGATATCGGCGTGGTCGAGCGCCTTGTGCGCGCGTGTACTCAGCACCGCCACCACATGGCCGTCGCGCTGCAGCCGCTCCACATGACCGCTCAGCGAACCGCGCGCGGAGACGAATTCGTCGGCGAGCCCGCGGAGTTCGGCGGCGTCGCGGTGCCCGGCGAGGACCACGCGCAGTCCCGTGCGGCGGGCCGCGGCGAGCACCCCGTGCGCGCGGGAATCGAGTTCCCGGCCGACCAGAACCTTCCCGACCACCCGGCCGCCGGCACGTAGTTCTCGCTCGACCGGCCGGGTCGTGGTGCCACGGTCGCGGGTGCCGGAATTCGGGTGCACCAGCCGCAGCGGCTGCTCGTCCCGATCGGCGGTACCCGCATCCTCGGATTGCCACAGCAATCGCTGCGCGGTGCTCCAGACCCGTGCCGCCGGCCAGTCCGCGTCGGCGCTGTCGGCCTCGAGCACCACCCGCCGTTCGGTGACCAGCGCTTCGGCGTCGACGACGAGGGCGGTCAGGCGGTCCAGGCGCCGCCATGCGCTGGGATGCAGGGTGAGTACACCGTCGGCGGCCAATGCGGTGGAGACGGTGGCGGCGAACACTTCCCGGCCGGCGCGGGCCGCTTTCGGCGCGCCGAGCACCAGTGCGTCGGCCATATCCTGGGCCCGGCCGAGCCCGGCGAGGGTGGCGGCGCCACCGAACGCCGCGGCGGCGGTTTCGTCGGCGACCCGCTCCACCGGGCCCTGCGGCATCTCGACGGGCCTGGTGAACCCCGGGAGCGGTTTGTCGACACCGAAGTGGTCGGCATCCGCGATCTCGGCCTGCCACGCCTGCCATTGGGCGTGCCGGGCAACGGCTTCGGTGAGCGCGAAACCGCGCTGCACGGTATCGGCGACCAGATTGCTCACTCCGCCGGCCGCGCCCTCACCGAGCGCGGTACCGGCGGCGTTGGCGACGGCCAGCAGCAGGTCGGTCCGGGTGCTGCCGAGCCGCTCCTCGAGATGGCGGCGTAGCCGGGGCTGGGCATCGGTGAACGCCGCCACCGAGCGCACCCCGTGCATGAACGCGCGCATCGGGGGAACGGTGCCGGCCGCGGAAATGGCGATGGCGCAGAGATCGCCCGCGACCTCGATCGCGGCCGCGAGCACCGGCTCGCGGTCGGCCGGGAATTCGGTGGCCGTGCGACTCCAGCCGGTATCGGCGACCTCGGATTCCCGCTCGACCTCCTCGATCTCGGCCAGCAGGCGGTCCAGATCGGCCCCGCTGGACAGGGCCGTGACAATCCGGCCGGTGACGGCGTTGACCCGCCACCACTGCACGCCGCGCAGCCGGCCGAGATGCTGGTCCAGGGCCCGGGTGACCGCGGAGCGGTGGCCGTCGTCGAGACCTTTGATCTCGATGGTGGCCGTATCCTCCGACAGCGCGACCCGGCGCTGCGCGCGCTGATCCCGGGGGTCGAGCAGGGCCGCCAGATCGTCGCGCAAGGCCCCGCCCCGCCCCGGTAGCAGCGGCGCGATACCCGACGCCGCGGTATCGACCACTTTCTCCGCGGTCCGCAGCGGTGTTTCCACCACCTGTCGTCCCGTTTCGACCGCCCGTTGCGTTCCCGAACGCACCGCGCCGGAGAGGGCGGTGACAGGCGTGGTGATCAGCTGGGGTGAGAGCACAGAGCGTAGGGAAGGGGGCATACCGGGGGCGCTACCCGGTAGACGCCGCCGCAAACGCACAAACGGGCCGCGCTCCCGTTCCGTCTCGCTCGGTCCGCGAGCCTCCCGTCGGGTCCGTCGAGGCCGTGTGGTGGTCACCGCTCGGGCGGTGCTTGCCGGCGGTGGCGGTGTCCGCTCGTAGGCCCCGGCTCGTCGGCCGGGCCGGGTGGTGCTGGCGTGACGCGTCCGAGCGCCTGATGGTGGGGCCGGGCTGCCGGCTTTCGCAGGTACCCGGTCGGCGGAGTTCGGGCGTGGTCTCGTGCAGCAGTACGGTTCCGGGCGATAGCCTGCGATAGCACTACGACGGAGCCAGATGGCAGGACACGGTCGCGGCCGTCCCGCGCCGAGCGTCCTCCCGACGCCGGGGTCCGGCGCGGACCACGTAATCCGCGACCTCGGTTCCCCGCGTCCGGCTGGACAGGTGAGCGGCGCCGGCCGAACGGATCGACGACGGCCCGCGTGCCGAGACCCGTGCGAACTGCGACCGGCGCCCCGGAGCGACTGGAGCGGAGGAGACCTCATGCGTTGTGTGGTGTTCGGTGCCACCGGTTACCTCGGTGGACGGCTCGTGCCGGAACTGTTGCGAGCAGGGCATTCCGTGCGCGTGTTCGCGCGGTCGCCGGGGAAGCTGACGGACGCGCCCTGGCTCGGCCGCGTCGAGGTCGTCCGCGGTGATGTGACCTCGGAGCGGGACGTCGGTACCGCGCTGGCCGGCCAGGAAGTGCTGTACTACCTGGTGCATTCGCTGGCCCGGGCAGATTTCGACGAGGTCGACCGCCGGGCCGCCACCCTCGTGGCCCGGGCGGCCGGCGCCGCGGGACTGCGCCGGATCGTATACCTGGGTGGCATAGCCCCGGCCGGACAGGAGCTGTCCCGGCATCTGGCGTCGCGGGCGGAGGTGGGCCGGATCCTGGGCGCGGGCCCGGTGCCCGCCGTCGTGCTGCAGGCGGCCGTGGTGATCGGTTCGGGCTCCGCCAGTTTCGAGATGCTGCGCTATCTCACCGAACGCCTGCCGGTGATGGTGACTCCGCGCTGGGTCCGGTCGCGGATCCAGCCGATCGCGGTCCGCGACGTCCTGTACTACCTCACCCGGGCCGCGGATATGCCCGCGGGCGTGGCCGGAACGTTCGATATCGGTGGGCCGGATGTGCTCACCTATGAGCAGATGATGCGCGTATACGCCCAGGTGGCGGGCCTGCCGCGGCGGCTGATCGTGCCGGTGCCGGTGCTCACCCCGTGGTTGTCGGCACAATGGGTGAACCTCGTGACCCCGGTACCCAAGGCGATCGCGGTGCCGCTGATGGAATCGCTGGTACACGACGTGGTCTGCGCGGAGCACGAGATCGCGGCGCATATCCCCGACCCGGAACCGGGGCCGACCGGCTACCGGCGCGCGGTCGAGCTGGCCCTGACCAAGATCAGGGATTCGGCGGTGCCGACCCGCTGGTCGGATGCGGGTCCGGGGGCTCCCGACCCCTCCGAACCCCTGCCCACCGACCCGGACTGGTCGGGTGGCAGCGTCTACCGCGATATCCGCGAGCGTCGCACCCGCGCCGATCCCGCGGCACTGTGGGCGGTGATCGAGGCCATCGGCGGCGAACACGGCTGGTATTCGTTCCCGCTGGCATGGTCGCTGCGCGGATGGCTGGACCGGCTGGCCGGCGGGGCGGGGCTGCGCCGGGGCCGCCGCGATCCGCACCGGCTGCACGAGGGCGAGGCGCTGGACTGGTGGCGGGTGGAACGCATCGAACGCCCCACGCTGCTGCGGTTACGGGCGGAGATGCGGCTACCCGGACGGGCCTGGCTGGAACTGGGTGTGCGCCCGGTGGCGGGCGGCGCGGTCTACCGGCAGCGGGCGGTTTTCGAACCGCACGGGCTCACGGGCCATCTGTACTGGAAGGCGATCGCCCCGTTCCACGCGGTGATCTTCGGCGGTATGGCGCGCAATATCACCGGGGCGGCCGAAGCGGCGGGCGGCGGCCGGGACGGGATGTCGTAGGGCGCAGTTAGTCTCGCGGCATGTCGTCGGCATGGTTGCGCGCGAACGCGGTGTCCTGGTCGTTGCCCCGTACTCCCGGCACGCTGGCCGGCGCCCTGGCCGAGCTGGAATTCGTCCAAGCCGATCCCATCCGCGCCCCGGCCCGCGCCCAGGACCTGATCCTGCGCCAGCGCGTCCGTGGTTACCGGGCCGGCGATCTCGACCGCCGCTACCGGGAGCTCGGTATCGACGAGGACGTCCTCTACGCCTACGGCTATACCGTGCCCCGGCTGCGTCCGCTGCTCCATCCGCGGCGGCACCCACGCGCGGCGAACGGCGCCTACCCGCACGACACGTTCTCGGCGGACGTGCTCGCCTTCGTCCGAGACCGCGGGGTGGTCCACCCGCGGGAACTCCAGACCGAATTCGGGCATCGCGGCGTCGTCAACGCCTGGGGCGGCACCTCCTCGGCCACCACCGTACTGCTCGAGGAGCTGCACCATTACGGTCTGCTGCGCGTCGCGGACCGGGTGTCCGGCGTCCGGCGCTACGAGGTGGCGGCGCCGCACGACGTAACCCTCGACTCCGGCGAGCGCCGCCGCGCACTGGCCCTGCGGATCGCGCGCACCCTGGCCCCGGCGGCGGAATCGACCCTCACCGCCACGGTGAACCGGGCTGTGCGCCGGATCGGTGACACCACGGGCTCGGCGACCGTGCGCGAACTCCTCGCCACCGGCGACCTGGACGCCCGCACCGTCGACGGTGTGCGCTATCTGTGGCCGGCCGACCTGGTCCCCACCGACCGGGAAGCGCCGGCCCGGGTGCGGTTCCTGGCCCCGTTCGACCCGCTGGTATGGGACCGTAAGCGATTCGGCCGGATCTGGGGCTGGGACTACCGATTCGAGGCCTACACGCCGGTCGCGAAACGGGTCCGCGGCTACTACGCGATGCCGCTGCTCTGGCGGGACCGGGTGATCGGCTGGGTCAACTGTGCGGGGCCCGGCAGCGAGGTCGAGGTGGGCTTCGCCGACGGCGCGCCCAAGAGCACAGCGTTCGCCCGGGCACTGGACGCGGAGATATCCCGGCTCCGGCAATTCCTGGGAGCGGGGGAGTCGCGATGATTCCGGGCGGTTCGTTCCCTGCGCGTGCCTGCGGGAGCTGCCGGACCCGATCACCCCGGTAGCCCGGAACCAGACCGCGACCCACGGCGCGCAACACGGCGGTCGGCTGCCTGCCCCGGACGTTTACCGGGAGGGGACCGGGGTAGCCGCGTCGGGTCCAGCCCCTCGGCGCGCGCGCACGACGGTGTGTGCGCCGAGGGCGCAGTCGAACCCGGAGGTCGAGGTGGCGAAATGCAGGCTGTGACGTGGCAGGGCAAACGGAATGTGCAGGTCCGCGATATCGCCGAACCGCGGATCCGGGAACCGGGTGATGCCGTGGTCCGGGTGACCTCCACCGCGATCTGCGGTTCCGATCTGCATCTGTACGAACTGCTCGGGCCGTATATGACGCCGGGCGATGTGCTCGGGCACGAGGCGATCGGTGTGGTCGAGGAGGTCGGCTCCGAGGTCACCGGACTGTCCGCCGGCGACCGGGTGGTGGTGCCGTTTCAGATCAGCTGTGGCGAATGCGTGATGTGCCGGCAGGGTCTGATGACCCAATGCGAAACCACTCAGGTGCGAGAGCAGGGCTGCGGGGCGGCACTGTTCGGCTACTCGAAGCTCTACGGTCAGGTCCCCGGCGGTCAGGCCGAATACCTGCGGGTTCCGTACGCCGATTCCACCCATATCCGGGTGCCGGACGGCCCCGGCGATACCCGCTACCTGTTCCTCTCCGATGTGCTGCCCACCGCCTGGCAGGCCGTCGAATACGCCGCGGTGCCGGACGGGGGTTCGGTCACCGTTCTGGGACTCGGGCCGATCGGTGAGATGGCGGCCCGGATCGCGCACCACCGGGGGCTGCAGGTGATCGGGGTGGATCTCGTCGAGGAACGACTGGATCGTGCGGCCGCCCGTGGGATCGACACCATCGACCTGCGTGCCGTCGGCGGCGCGCGGCTGACCGCCGCCGTCCGCGACCGCACCGAGGGCCGGGGCAGTGATGCGGTGATCGAGGCGGTCGGGATGGAAGCGCACGGGTCGCCGCTGGCGGCCGAGGCCCAGCGCGCTGCCTCGTATCTACCGTCCGCGCTGGCAGCACCGGCGATGAACACGGTGGGCCTGGACCGGCTCGCCGCCCTGAACGCGGCGATCGATATCGTCCGCCGCGGCGGCACGATTTCGATCATCGGCGTGTACGGCGGGATGGCCGATCCCCTGCCCATGCGCGTGCTGTTCGACAAACAGATCCAGCTGCGGATGGGCCAGGCCAATGTGAAGCGCTGGGCCGGCGATATCCTGCCGCTGCTCGACGACAGCGATCCGCTGGGTGTCGACACCTTCGCGACCCACCACCTGCCGCTGTCCGCCGCCCCGGACGCGTATCGCATGTTCCAGGCCAAGGACGACGGCGCCATCAAGATCGTCCTGGACCCCGCGGCCTGACCGGTCGCCCGGAGCGGATTCAGCCGAGGGCCAGATATCCCGCGAGCCCGAACCCGCAGAGCGCGACACCGATCCGCATACCGGCCGGTGGCAGCCGCGCGACGAGCGCGGGCCCGAACCAGCCGCCGGCGAACGCGCCGAGCCCCATGGCGGCCGCCGCGACCCAGTGCACCGGCCCGAAAAGCGCGAAGCCGACGGCCGCGACGAGGTTGCCTACCCCGGTGAGCACACTCTTGAGCACGCTCGCCCGCCAGATCGTCTCGGAGGTGCAGACCAGGATCAGCGCCAGGAACATCACTCCCACTCCGGCCCCGAAGTATCCGCCGTAGAGCGCCACGACCGCGGTCGCCAGCGGGTACATCCGGGGAAAAGTCCGGTTGCCGGCGAGTTCGCGCAGTTTGGGCTGCAACAACAGGCTGCCCGAGGCGAATGCGATGAGTACCGGGACGAGGGCGTCGAACACCTCGGCGGGGGTGGTCAGCAGCAACGCTGCGCCGCCGAGCCCGCCGAGGGCGGCGCAGCCCGCGTGCAGGAGCAGGGCCCGCCGGTTACCGGCGACAGCGGCGCCCGCCTTCGCTGTCGACCCCGCGCCGACGGCGACCATCGCGACGGTATTGGTCACGTTCGCCGATACCGGGGACAATCCGGCGGCCAGCAGCGCCGGATAGGAGATCAAGGAAGCGATACCGGTGACGTAGCCGACCAATCCGGCGAAGAACCCGGCGACCGCGACCAGTCCGACGGTGAGCACGGTCAATGTAGCGATCTCCTGGGTCGGCGGGGCCCGGCGGCCGCGCCGCCGCGAAACGTCGAGGGCGACTGTGCCCGAGCGCGGTCCAACGGATTCATCCGATGACCGGCCGTAGCATAACGAGCGTACGGGTTGCCCCGCTGAATGGGTCGGCCGCGGCCCGGTCGGCGTGGGCGTGGTATTCGGCGTGCTGTGCCGACCGCGGGTAATACCGCCTATTTGCGACTCATCTGGAAAATGTCTCAGTTCGGGTTGAACTCCGGCGCCGAGTGCGGAATACCTATTAGTGGAGTTGCGATGTCGCGACAGCGCGCGGCACGGGATCGAAGGAGACAACTGTGCGCACATTCACCGGTAAGGACGAGGTCCTGGCGGCAGTGGGAGAGACCCTCGGCACCAGCGACTGGGTGGAGGTCACCCAGCAGATGGTCGACCAGTTCGCCGAGGCCACCGGCGACCACCAGTGGATCCATGTCGATCCCGAACGCGCGAAACGGGAGAGCCCGTTCGGCGGGCCCATCGCGCACGGTTATCTGACGCTCTCACTGCTGCCGCTGTTCACCTCCCAGATCTTCACGTTCGCGAACGCGAAACTGGGCATCAACTACGGCTCCAACAAGGTCCGCTTCCCGAGCCCGGTCCCGGTGGGGGCGAAGGTGCGCTCGACCGCGGTGCTGGTGGATGCGACCGAGGTGGCCGGCGGTGCGCTGCAACTGGTCGTGCAGCACACCGTGGAAACCGAGGGCGGCAGCAAGCCCGCCGTGATCGCGGAGGCGGTGAGCCGGGTCGTGTTCTGATCCGGCCGCACCGGCGCCGGTCAGCGATCGGCGTCGGTGAACCGGATGATGCCGCGAATATTGCGGCCCGCGAGCATATCGGCGAAACCCTCGTTGATCCGGTCGAGCGAATACTCGCGGGTGATCATATCGCCGAGCCCGAGATCGCCGAGCTTGTACAGCGCCAGCACTTCGGGGATCAGCAACTGCGGGTTCCCGCCGCCGAACAGGGTGCCACACAGGCTCTTCTGCTGGAAGGTCAGCGCCGAAAGGTTCATCCGCGGATTGGTCTCCGCGGCATCGCCGGTGGCCGCCAGGACACAACTACCGGCCTTGGCGGTGATCCGCATCCATTTGGCGAGATCGTGCCCGTCGCACCGGCCGACCGCCACGATCACCGTCCGGCACATCTGCCCACCGGTCACCTCCTCGATCGCGCCGATCGCGGTATCGATATCGGAGTAGGTGTGGGTGGCCCCGAATTTCGCGGCCTGAGTGCATTTGGCCTGGATGGGATCCACCGCGAAGATTCGCCGCGCTCCGGAGATCACCGCCGCCTGTACCGCCGCCGTGCCCACCGCGCCGGCGCCGATCACCGCGACATCCTCGCCCGGCCGGACGGTTGCCGTATTGACCACGGCGCCGTATCCGGTGGTGACACTGCAACTGGCCAGGCAGGCGATATCGAACGGTATGGTCGGGTCGATCTTGACCACCGAACTCTTGTGCACTACCGCGTAGGGGGCGAAGGCGCCGATCAGGGAGGTGGGATGCACATTGTGGCCGCGCGCGCGGATACGGAAGGTGCCGTCGGATACCGCGCCGCGGCTGAGTAGGTCCTGTCCCCGGTCGCAGAGGTTGTGATGCCCCGATAGGCAGGATTGGCATATCCCGCACGCCGGGATGAAGGAGAAGACCACATGATCGCCCACGGCGAGCTGGTCCACCCCGGTGCCGACCTCCACGATCACCCCGGCGCCCTCGTGCCCCCCGAGAATCGGGAATTCGGCGGTGGGTACATCGCCGCTGGCCAGGCGCTGGTCGAACTGGCACAGTCCGGCCGTTTCCACCCGCACCTTCACCTCACCCTGCTGGGGATCGCCGATTTCGATCTCCTCGACCGACCACGGCTGCGCGTAATCCCAGATCAATGCACCCTTGGACTTCATCGGCTTCCCTAACTGTCGTGACGGTCATGCGCGTGGTTCACGGCAGTACCCAGGTTGCCCGATAATGCCGTTCTCGGAAAGTGTTATATCGAATTTCCTCAGGATTCCGCCAGGGACCCGCACACAACCGGTCGCGGGGGGGGGGGGGGGGGGGGGGGGGGGGGGGGGGGGGGGGGGGGGGGGGGGGGGGGGCCCCCCCCCCCGCCGCCCGGCCCCGCCCCCCCCCCCGCCCGCGCGGGCCCGGGCGCGCCCCCGCCCCCCCCCCCCGGGCACGGGCCAAACCCTCCAAGGGCCTCGTAAGACTCGGCGCCGCCGTGGTTGCGTTCGGGTTCGGTATTGCGGACATCCGGGGGCCTTGCTGGACTCGGCACCGCCGTGGCCGCGTCCGGTTTCGGGGTTCTGTGAACCTTTCAGGGCTTCGTAAGACTCGGCGTCGCCGTGGTTGCGTTCGGGTTCGGTATTGCGGACATCCGGGGGCCTTGCTGGACTCGGCACCGCCGTAGTCGCGTCCGGTTCCGGGGTTCTGTAGGCATTTCAGGGTCTCGTGAGGCTCGGCGTCGCCGTGATTGCGTTGGGCTTCGGGGTTATGTGAACTTTTCAGGGTCTCGTAAGACTCGGCGCCGCCGTGGTCGCGTTGGGGTTCGGTGCGCAGCGAGAGAATCGCTGAACCGGCGGTGCGGCTGGGCGGGTTCGGTTCCGGCTGTGTGGACTGCCAAAGGCTTCGCTGGGTTCGGCGTTGCCGGGTGCGCTGGGGGTTCGGGTGGGACTTGCACGGGCTCGCCGGTCTTACTACAGCTTGCGGAGGCGGAGGCGGTTGATGCTGTGGTCGGAGTCCTTGCGCAGTACGAGGGTCGCGCGGGGGCGGGTGGGCAGGATATTGTCCACGAGATTAGGGCGGTTGGTGGAATTCCAGATGTCCTTCGCGGCGGCGGTCGCCTCGGAATCGGAGAATTTCGCATAGTGGTGGAAATGGGCCCGGGGGTCGGCGAAACCGGTGGCGCGCAGGCTCAGGAACCGGCGCACGTACCAGTTCTCGATATCTTCGATCCGGGCGTCCACATAGATCGAGAAATCGAACAGGTCCGAGACCATCAGGCGCGGGCCCGTCTGTAATACATTCAGGCCCTCGACGATCAGGATGTCGGGCTGGCGGACACAGTGGAATTCGCCCGGCACGATGTCGTAGGAGATATGCGAATACACCGGCGCGCACACTTCTTCGGCGCCCGATTTGACCTCGGTGACGAAACGCAGCAGTTTGCGCCGGTCGTAGCTTTCCGGGAAACCCTTGCGATGCATGATGCCGCGGCGCGTGAGTTCGGCCGTGGGATAGAGGAATCCGTCGGTGGTCACCAAGTCGACACGCGGATGGTGATCCCACCGGGCCAGAAGCGCCTGCAGGACGCGGGCCGTGGTGGATTTGCCGACGGCCACACTGCCGGCCACCCCGATCACGAACGGCACCTGTTTGTCCGGATGCGCTTCACCGAGGAAGGTGGCGGTCGCGGCGAACAACCGCTGTTTCGCGGCGACCTGCAGGTGGATGAGTCGCGCGAGCGGCAGGTAGACCTCCGCGACCTCTTCCAGATCGATCTGCTCACCCAGGCCGCGCAGCCCGATCAGTTCCTCTTCGGTGAGCACCAGCGGAGTCGACTTACGCAGTTCGCGCCACTGTTTCCGGTCGAATTCCACATACGGACTGGGCTCGCTCGCCTTGGCCATCTACTCAGCGCTCCGCTCTGCCGGACACTCGAACTCGCGGTGCCGTACCCGGGAGACGCCGCGCTCACGGCGACCTCGACTGCGGCCGGTCCGGCGCTCTGGCTGTGCCCTCATGGCTGAATTCTGCGCCTCCGGTACGGGCACACCGACGAGGGGGTCCATTACCGGTTGATATAACCACAGCACCGCGCGGCGATCCGGGTAGCCGGCCCGGAGCGTTACGGGCAGGCCCGCGGGATACCGGGTTCACCGCTATCGTCGGAGGGATGCAAGCCCATCCTGTGGTAACGGAATACCTGCGGCTCGGATTGGCATTCGACCGGCTCGAAGAAGGTTTCGTCGACGCCTACACCGGCGATCCGCAGCTGCGGCACGCGGTGGAGAACGCGCCGCGGCCCGAACCCCGGGAACTGGCCCGCACCGCCGCCCGGTTGCGCGCCGAACTTCCCGCCGCCGGGCTGGGCCCGCAGCGGACCGAGTTCATCGACGTGCATCTGCGGGCACTGGAATGTTCGGCGCGCAAATTCGCGGGCGACGAGATCGGCTTCGTGGACGAGGTACGCGCCTATTTCGACGTCGATATCGCCCCCGGGGATCCGGCCGATTACCAGGAGGCGCATCGCAAGATCGACGAGGTGCTGGGCGGTACGGGTCCGCTCGCCGAGCGGATGGCAGCCCACCGCAAGGCCGACGAGATCCCCCCGGACCGGCTCGAGGCCTGTGTGCACGCGTTCTCCGGCGCACTGCGCGAACTGGTGCGTGAGCGCTACCCGCTGCCCGACAGCGAACACGTCACCTACGAGGTGGTCGGCGACAAACCGTGGTCGGGTTTCAACTACTACCTCGGCAACTACCACTCGAAGGTCGCGATCAACTCCGATCTGCGCCAGCACATGGCGATGCTGCCCAAGCTCATCGCGCACGAGGCCTATCCGGGACATCACACCGAGCACTGCCGCAAGGAGGCCGGGCTGGTGGCCGCCGGCCAGGACGAGCAGACCATCTTCCTGGTGAACACACCGCAATGCCTGATGGCCGAAGGTCTCGCCGATCTGGCGTTGCGTTCGATCATCGGCCCCGGCTGGGGGAAATGGGCCCAGGAAATCTACGCGGACCTGGGCCTGCGCTTCGACGGCGACCGCGCCGAACGGCTGTCCGAGGCGTCGGCGCAACTGCTCGGCGTGCGCCAGGACGCGGCGCTCATGCTGCACGATCAGGGCAAGGACGCCGACGAGGTGGCCGCCTTCCTGGAACGCTGGTCGCTGACCACACCGGACCGCGCCCGCCAGTCGCTGCGTTTCCTGTCTTCTCCGCTGTGGCGCGCCTACATCAGCACCTACGTGGAGGGCTACAAACTGCTGGGCGGCTGGCTGGACCGCGCTGCGGACGCGGATGAGCGGGCCGACCGGTTCCGCCGATTGCTGGACGAGCCCCTCATCCCGTCGGCCCTCCGGTGAACTAGAGGGATGTGTTTTTGGCGCGCTGGCGCGCGCGGGGGTTCGGGGTATACGGGCCCTCTGAGCGCCTCGCTGAACTCGGCGGCCTCGTGGTTGCGTTCGGAGTCCGACGAGCCACCCTTGGGATGGGGGTTCATCCTGACCACACCGTCGGCGGATGGCCCACATTTCTGGTTCGGGGCCCGTCTCGTTCTGGAGCGACAGAGCGGGGGAGCGAAGCGGAGGAGCGGCGGAGTGAAGAGCGAGACTTCGGGGGCCCCGAACCGGCGACGCCGGAGGCGGCGCAGTCGAACGCAGACCGGCGACGCCGGAGGCGGCGCAGTCGAACACAGAGCGGCGGAGTGAAGAACGAGACCAAGGGGGCCCCGAACCCTGTGCCGCCGGAGGCGGCACCAAATGACACAGAATGGGGGTATGCAGAAAGCTACCGGCAGTAGTGCGGTGCTCGATTCCGCTTCCGCGGCTCCCACGCGCGGCGGTACGGCCGAACCGCCGGGTGTCTTCGCCACCCTCACCGACGACGTCGCCAAGAAGCGTGATCTGCGGCGGATGAAGGCCGTGGCCACGGGGTTCCTGGCGGTGGCCACCGTGATCTACCTGGTGTGCCGGTGGCTGGAGTCGCGCGGCGGTGCGGGGGACTGGGTGGGTTATGTGCGCGCCGCGTCGGAGGCGGGGATGGTGGGTGCGCTGGCCGACTGGTTCGCGGTGACGGCGCTGTTCCGGCATCCGCTGGGGCTGCCGATACCGCATACCGCGATCATCCGCCGTAAGAAAGACCAGCTGGGCGCGAGCCTGGGCAATTTCGTCGGTACCAATTTCCTCTCGCCGGAGGTGGTGACCGCGAAGGTGAATTCCGCGCAGATCCCGTGGCGGGTCGGGCGCTGGATGGCGAATCCGGGTAATGCCGCGCGGGTCGCCGAGGAGAGTTCGACGATCCTGCGGGCCGTGGTGGGGGTGCTGCGCGACGAGGATGTCGAGCAGGTGATCGATAACACGATCGTGAAACGGATCGCCGAACCGCAGTGGGGCCCGCCGATCGGCCGGGTGCTGGCCGAACTGCTGGCCGACAACCGCCAGTTGCCGCTACTGGATCTGCTGGCCGAACGGGCGCATCAGTGGGCACTGGGTAGTCAGGAGACGATCGACCGAATCGTCATGGGAGAGGCGCCGCAGTGGGCGCCCAAGTTCGTGAACGTGCTGCTCTCGGAGCGGGTGTACCGCGAGCTGGTCGAGTTCACCTGGAAGGTGCGCTCCACCCCCGACCATGAGGTCCGGCTGGCCGCCAACCGGTTCCTGGAGGAGTTCGCGCACGACCTGCAGTTCGACGAAACCATGATCGCGAAGGCCGAGCGGATCAAAACCCAGATCATGGGCCGCGAGGAGATCACCGGTCTGGCCGAGGCCACCTGGCGGGCCGCCAAACGGCTGATCCTGGAATCCGCCGACGATCCCGACAGCACGCTGCGCCGCAAGGTCGCGGAGAACGTGCAGCAGCTCGGCGAGCGGTTGCGCGACGATACCGAAACCCGCGCCAAGGTCGACGGATGGATCGAACGCGGTGCGCGCTATCTGGCGGCCAACTACGCCGACGAGATCGCCACCATCGTCAGCGATACGGTCGCCCGCTGGGACGCCGAGGAAGCCAGTAAGAAGATCGAAGTCCAAGTGGGCCGCGACCTGCAATTCATCCGGATCAACGGCACCGTCGTCGGCAGTTTGGCGGGCCTGGCGATCTACACCGTCTCGCACCTGATGTTCGGTGGCTGAGCCCGGATTCGCCCCGCAGTCAACCCTGCTAGCACAAGTGCTTGCTATTGCTAGCACCCTGAATTATCGTTGCGTATGTACAACGCCAGAAGGTGAGTGATGGCCGAACATCCCCAGGTTTCCGCTCAACGGACCGAAGGTCCGGCGGTGTCCGACGGCGCCGGAGACAAGGCGGCCCGCGTCGTGAACGCGGCGCAGGACATCGGGGGGTTCATCCGGGCGCAGCGCGAGGCCGCACAGGTCTCGCTGCGTCAGCTCGCCCAGCTGGCGGGGGTCAGCAACCCGTACCTCAGCCAGATCGAGCGCGGATTGCGTAACCCCTCGGCCGAAGTACTCACGCAGATCGCCAAGGCGCTGCGGGTTTCTTCGGAGGTGTTGTACGTGCGCGCCGGCTATCTCGAGCAGCGGGCGCACAGTCCCGTCCGGGACGCGCTGCTGGCCGATTCGTCGATCAGCGAGCGGCAGAAGCAGGTGCTCCTGGACATCTACGAATCGTTTCGCCGGGAGAACGGGCCGGACGAGACGACCGTTCGGGACAGCGTTGTTCCACAACCGATCACCGACGCTCCGCCACGCCAGGAGAACGATAAATGACCCAGAAGAACACCACCGTGAAACCGCTGTTCGCCACCGTCGGGGCCACCGATGCCGTCTACACCGCCGTACTCGACGCGGTGACCCAGGTGCGCGAACGTGCCACCGACGTCAACGGCCGCGTCGACGAGGCCCGGGAGCGGTTCGCCGGCCTGCCCGCCGATGTGCAGACCCAGTTCGAGCAGATCCGGGCGCGGCTGGCCGAGCTGCCTTCGGAACTGCCGGAGGACCTGGCCGAGCTGCGGGAGAAGTTCACCACCGAAGAACTGCGCAAACTGGCCGAGCAGTACTACCGTCAGGTGCTCGACCTCTACTCGGATCTGGCCGTACGCGGCGAGGAAACCGTCGAGCGGCTGCGGGCGAATCACCTGGTCGAGGAGCAGGTCGGCCGGGTGGAGAGCCTGTACAAGGACGCGAGCAGCCGGGCCGAGGAAGTGCTGGGCCGGGTGAACGGCCTGATCGGCCGCCCGGGCAAGGCTGCCGCGGATACCGAACCGGAGCCCGCCACCGAAGCCCCGGCCGATGTGGTCGACGCCGAGGTGGTGGAGCCGGCTCCCGAGCCCGCCCCGTCGCCGGCCCCCACGCCGGAAGCGGTGAAGAAGGCGCCCGCCGCCAAGAAGGCTCCGGCCAAGAAGACGCCGGCGAAAAAGGCCGCGCCGAAATCGGTCTGACCCGCCGATATGGGCTCGCGCCCCCGTGCACCTGTGGTGCGCGGGGGCGCTGCTTCTATCATGGTGTCGTGCAGCAGGTGTATGGCTTGACCGGATGGATCATGGCCGCGCTCTGGCTTCTGGCGGCCGGTGCGACCGTTTTCGCATTGGTGCACGCCGTGCGCCAGCGCTCCGATGCGTTCACCGCGGTCGACAAACTGACGAAGCCGATCTGGCTGGGCATTCTCGGCGCGGCCGCGCTGCTGATGCTGCTGAGTTTCCCCGGACTGGGTCTTCTGGCTTTCATCGCGATCATTGCGACCGGTATCTACCTCGCCGATGTGCGCCCGAAGGTGGACGAGGTCCAGCGCGGCCCGCGCTGGTAGCCGAACTCATGGCCGGCCGGCGCGCGCCGCGCTCGCCGGTAGGTGGCTGGCACCCGCCCGCTCCAAGTATTACTGTGTCAATCAGTAACACAAAGGAGTGTGTCGATGCGTGCGACGATGCCCAAAATTTTCACCGCCCTCGCCCATCAAATCGATGGGCTGTTCGAGGTGCATCGGGCCGGTCTGCGCACCCGCGGCGGGTACCGCAATCCCGCACTGAACCCGCCGAGCATCGAACACCAGGTCATCGATGTGCGCGCCGCGGACGGCGCCCGGCTCCGGGTCCACGCCTACGGGCCGGTTGATGCGCCGCCCGCGGTACTGATCCACGGCTGGACCTGCTGTCTCGAATACTGGACGCCGCAGATCAACGCCTTCGCCGGGGAGTACCGGATCATCGCGTTCGACCTGCGCGGGCACGGTGAGAGCGAATTCGGCCGACCCGATCAGCTCGATTGCCATCTACTGGCCGACGATCTGTGCGCGGTCCTGGACGCGGTGCTGCGGCCCGGGCAGCGGGCCGTCCTCGTCGGCCACAGCCTCGGCGCGATGACACTGCAGGCCTGGGCCGGAAAGTACCCGCAGCGCGTGCCGGCTCAGGCCACCGCGGTGCTGCTGGCCAATACCGGCCCGCATTCGCTGGTCGCCGAGACCACGGTGGTGCCGTTCTTCAACCGGCCGCTGCCGCTGCTCAACCGGGCGGTGCCGTTGCCGATGTGGCTCGGCCGCGGCGGGTTGAGCGCCACGATCGTCTTCCCGCCGGTGGCGCCGGTCCGCCGGCTCTTCGCACGGCAGATCATGAGCCCGGTCGCCGACCGGGAAACCGTCGACTTCGCGCTGAATATCGTGCGCTCCTGCCGGGCCCGGGTGCGCTCGGAGTTCGGGCGGTTGCTCGTCGAAATGGATCTCGGCGATGCCGCGCGACACCTGATGGTCCCGACCACCGTCGTCGCGGGCACCGCCGACGATATGACCCCGGCCGTACATGCCGAGCAGATCGCGGAGTGGCTGGGGGAATCGGGCAATCTGGCCGGGTTCTACCTGCTGCCCACCGGGCATCTCGGCAGCGTCGAGGAGATCGACCGTTTCAACGAGATCCTCGGCGGGGTGCTGGCGTCGGTTCGCGCACCGGCCGAAGCCGTGAGCTGATTCGCCGGCCCCTCGGGCGAACCCGCCGCGACTCCGGTTCAGGAGAACACGACAGTGCGCTGCCCGTGCACCAGTACCCGGCTCTCCAGATGCCAGCGCAGCCCCCGGGCCAGCACCACCCGTTCGATATCGCGGCCCTGGCGGACCATATCGCTCACCTCGTCGGCGTGATCGACCCGGATCACGTCCTGTTCGATGATCGGGCCCGCGTCCAATTCCGCCGTCACATAGTGACAGGTGGCGCCGATGAGTTTGACGCCGCGCGCGAACGCCTGATGGTACGGGCGCGCGCCGACGAACGAGGGCAGGAAGCTGTGGTGGATATTGATCGCCCGGCCCGCCCAGTGTTCGCACAGTTGCTGCGGTAGCACCTGCATGAAACGGGCCAGTACCACCGCGTCCGGGTCGTGTTTGTCCACCAGTTCACGGACCCGTTCGAAGGCGGATCCGCGTTCGGCCGGATCCTTGGGGAACGGCACATGATGGAACGGGATCCCGTGCGCCTCGGTCATCGCGGCCAGATCCAGATGGTTCCCGATCACCGCCTCTATGGTCGCCGGCAGTTCGCCCGAGGTGGCCCGCCCGAGCAGATCGTGCAGGCAGTGGCCCTCCTTGCTGACCAGGACCACCGCCCGCCGGCGGATTCCGGAATCGTGCACCTGCCATTCGGTATCGGGGCCCAGTTCGGCCGCGATCCGCTGGAACCGGGTCCGCAGTTCCTCGACCCCGAACGGCACGGTCGAGGCCTTGATCGACTGCCGGGTGAAGAACCAGCCGGTTTCCAGATCGGAGTGGTAGCCCGCCTCCAGAATCGACCCCCCGAATCCGGCGATGAACGAGGTGATCGCCGCGATGATGCCCGGACGGTCACGGCAACCCAGGGTGAGCACATAGCGGCGATCGTCGGCGGATAGGGCAGAAACCATGAGGTAAATGTAACTGTGTCTTTGGCGCCCCCATACTGGGGGCGGGGTTTTGGTGGGGGGTTTTGGCCCCCTTTTGGCCCGGGTTGCCCGCCCCCAAACCTCGCGCCTGCCCGCATGCCACTCCCCCAGTAACCGCGGGGACGGGCCAAAACCACTCAGGGCCTCGTAAGACTCGGCACCGCTGTGGTCGCGTCGGGTTTCGGGTTATGTGAACCACTCAGGGCCTCGTAAGACTCGGCACCGCCGTGGTTGCGTTGGGTTTCGGGGTTATGTGAACCACTCGGGGCCTCGTAAGACTCGGCGCCGCCGTGGTCGCGTTGGGTTTCGGGTTATGCAGGCCACTCAGGGCCTCGTAAGACTCGGGTGCCGCCTGGTCGCGTTGGGTTCGGGGTTATGTGAACCCCTGTGGGGCTCGTAAGACTCGGCACCGCCGTTGTTGCGTAGAGCTTGGTTATGTGGACCACCGAGGGCTTCGTGAGAAGTCGGCGCCGCCGGTTGTGTTCGGTTCCCCCGGGTCGCCCTCAGAGGGTGTAGAAGGGTTGGGGGTAGCGGAATTCGCCGAGGATCTGGGAGTCGTAGGCGGTGAGTGGGCGGACCTGGAAATGGGTGGCCCAATCGGGCTGGTCGGGGGCGATACCGAGGCGTTCGGCGGGCTGGAAGCCGAATCGCGTGTAGTAGTCGAGGCTGCCGAGCAGGCCGATGAGGGGTTCGTCGAGGGCGTCGGCGGCGCCGATCACGGCATGCATCAGCGCCGACCCGATACCGCGGTGGTGCCTGTCGGCCAGTACCCCGATCGGTCCGAGGGCGAGTACCGGGAACGGGCCCACAGTGGCGCGGGTGACGCAGACATGCCCGACCACTGTTTCGTCGGCGACGGCGACCATGGACAGGGTCGGGATCCAGCCGGGGTCGCTGCGCAAGGCGTCCATCAGCGCGACCTCCGGCGGATCCCGGTCGGTACCGTCCCCGGCCGCCGCGTAGTGGGCGGCGAACGCGCTGCGGTGCACGGCGGCCACGCCGGCGGTATCGACGGACCGTTCGCGGCGGATCAGCAACGTCGTCCTCTCTTCGGTGCCGATGACGAGCTCGGATGGGAGTGTTCCCGACGAACCGGAGGCGCGCAACGGAATTCGGGCCGGGTGTGCCAGACTCTCGTGCCATGGCCGATTCCGTAGCGCTGACCAGGTCCGAGGTGGCCGATATGATCGACCACACGCTCCTCGCCCCGGAAGCGACCAGCGCGGATGTTACCGCCCTGGTGGCCGAGGCCCGGGAGCTCGGCGTCTACGCCATCTGCGTTTCGCCGGCCATGCTGCCGGTGCGCGCGCCGGGCGTGGTGGTCGCGACCGTCGCGGGGTTCCCCTCCGGTAAACACCATTCGCTGGTGAAGGGTGCCGAGGCCCGGCTCGCGGTGGATCAGGGTGCGGCCGAGGTCGATATGGTGATCGATATCGGCGCCGCGGTCGCCGGCGATTACGCCGCGGTACTCGCCGACATCATCGTGGTCCGGGAGGCGATCGATCAACGCGCCGTTCTCAAAGTGATCATCGAATCCGCCGCTCTCTCCGACGAAGCGATCGTCGAGGTCTGCCGGGCCGCCGAACAGGCGGGCGCCGATTTCGTGAAAACCTCTACCGGCTTCCACCCTGCCGGCGGCGCCGACCCCCACGCGGTCCGCCTGATGGCCGATACCGTAGGCGGACGCCTGGGAGTCAAGGCCAGCGGCGGTATCCGCACCGCCGAGGCCGCCGCGGAACTGATCGCCGCCGGCGCCACCCGCCTGGGACTCTCCCGCAGTCGAGAGGTGCTGGCCGGCTTCCCCGAGTAGGACCTCGCGCCGTTGCCGCGAGCCCCTCAGCAGGACGAACTGCCCTCCGTCGGCGGCGGCAGCTCTGCCCGGCCGCCCTGCAGATCGATTTCCACCCCGTTATCGGTGACCCGCAGCTCGGTCGGCTGCAGGCCCAGCGGGTAGACCTGCATGCTCTCGGTCATCAGGTTCACCACGCCCTCGGCCAGATCGTCGGGCACCCCGATACCGAGAAACTGCGCCTGCCCGACCTGCATCTGGACCTTTCCGTCCACGATTTCCGGGGTGAGCCGGAGTTCGCCCAGTCCGCCCAGCACCTGCATGGTGAGCTGCCCGGTGGCCGGGTCCGACCGCACCTCGCTGACGAGTCCCTGCAGCGTCTGGGCCATTCCCTCGTTGCTCCAGCTCACGTCGGCGTTGGAGCTGCCGATCGTGCTGCCGCTGTTACTGCCTTCGGGCATCTCGATATCGTGGAACTGGGCATGCACCTGCATATCGACCGCGGGGCCGAATTCGGCGCCTTCGCTGTCGACGTCCATACGCGAAACCTTGCCGTCCACCATGGTGATGAGCAGTGGTTTGGCGCCGAAGCCGACATTGATCTGCGAGCCCATCTCCTTCTCGAACTGACTGCTGATACAGCTCGCGATGCGGTGCCGCGCATAGGCTTCACCGCCGATCAGCGCGGCGGCCACCAGTACGACCGCGGTGATCACCGCGATGACGGCGGTCCGGCGACTGACCTTCGGTACCGACAGGGTTTTGGTGGGCATGGGAGCGATTGTTCCGCATGATTCTGTGCCGGCTATGAGGCTCTGATATGGGCACTTGATGAACGTGGCGACGTCAGCTGGGTACCCCGCCGGTATCTGTGAGATGGGACACAGGCATTTCCGCAGGTCAGGAGGGCGTGACCGCGGTCCATGGGATGGTCAGGACGTTGTCGCGCAGCCGGCGGCGCGGATCGTGCACCGGCCAGCCCTGTTCGCGCATGTCTCGGGCAGCAGCACGCCAGCGCACCCGCGGCCCGAACACCGCCAGCGGTGCGGCATGCGCCCACGCCCGGTCGGCCGCGGACAACAGTGTGTGGATCCGTTCGCCGGGGATATTGCGGTGGATGAGTGCCTTGGGCAGGCGTTCGGCGAGGTCGGAGGGGCGTTCCACGGTGAGCGGGTCCCAGGCCAGGGTCAGGGTTCGCGGCCCGGAACGATCCAGCACCACCCAGGCGCAACGCCGGCCCAGTTCGTCGCAGGTTCCCTCGATCAACAGGCCGCCCGGTGCCAGGCCGGCCAGCATCGTCGCCCACGCCTGCGCGACTTCCGGTTCCGGATACTGGCGCAGCACGTTGAACGCGCGCACCAGGGTCGGCCGCAGACCGGCCAATTCGAAGCCCCCGCGGGCGAAGCGGACACCGTCGCGGGCGGGGACGACGCGCGCGGGATCGATTTCCAGCCCCACGACCCGGATATCGGGGCGGACGGTACGCAGCCGCGCGGCCAATTCCAGCGTGGTCCACGGGTGGGCGCCGTAACCGAGGTCGACCACGAGCGGGTCGGCGGCGCCGCACAGGGCCGCGGCGACCCGCGGATCGTGAACGAGCCGGCGATCACTTCGGCGGAGGCGATTGATTCCCGTGGTACCGCGGGTGACGGTGCCGAGGGGGACGGTCAGCTGCTGGGTTTTTGGTCGTCCAGCCACTGCTGGGTCACTTCGGCCTCGGCGCGGAACAGGTCGACCAGATTCACCAGCATGAGCTGCTCGAGTCGCGGCCCGACCATCGGGATGAAGACCTTCGCCTCCGAGGACATCCGCATGGTGCAGCCGGTATCGGTCGGGAACAGGCGGGTGGTGCCCGTCAGGCTGCCCGGGCCCGCGGGAATCGAGGCGGAGTATTTGCCCTCGACCTCCGGGCCGAACGGCCCGAAACTCTCCTTGCGGGTGATGACCATATCTTTGCGCATCACCGACTGCGCGATCTCGGGCAGCATCTCGCGGGGCAGGATGTGATGCAGGACCACGTCGATTCCGTCCTCGCTCACCTCGAGGGAGATGACCTCGTTGGGCGAGTACTTCCGCATTTCGACCATCCGGGCTTCCCAGTAGTCCCGGTTCGTCAGCGCCGCGTACACCTCTTTTGTGGTGTGCAGCGGGTAGCGGGCGGAATAGTCGAGTCGGCGAGCCATGCGCGGTAGGTTACCGTCCGGTTGCGTACCGGCGGCCCGGAGGCCGCGCACACCCGGTGCGCCGGGCCGCTACTGCTGTCCGGCGATCCACTCGTTGGTGAACTCGGTTTCCTCGGCGAGCAGTTCGGTGAGCCGTTCGCCGATCGCCTCTTCGATCTTGCGGCCGAACAGCGGCACCTTCACCTCGATCGACCCCGAGATCTCGGCGACCGCACCGGTGGGTTCGTCGGTGGCGAGGATGGTGCCGCGCACCTCGGCGGGCGCGCCCTCGACGCGGGCCTCGAAACTACCGGTGGTGCCGGACCAGAGCTCGGTGCGCGGAATGACCAGATCCCCGGGATGAACAGCGGTGATGGCGGGTGGCAGCAGATCGGCCGGAATGGACTGTACGACCTCGATCCGGACCTGTTCACCCTCCAGCGTCAGCGAGACGAACCGGGCATCGGGACCACCCACCGCGGCGATACGGTCCTGCCAGTACTTCTCGGTGCGGAACGCCTCGCGCACCGCGGCGACGGAGTGCGAATAGCGAGCCGTGTACGCCAGCGCTGTAGCCATGACCGGACACGCTACCGTCTGGTCGTGCGAACTTCTCGGGTTGTCCCCGCGGACGAACTGCGGCAGCTACTGGCCGGTACGGGTGCGCAGGTGCGGGAGTCGGTGCCGCTGGCCGGGCTGACCACGCTACGGGTCGGTGGCCGGGCCACGGTGGCCGACTGCGCCACCACAGACGCCCTGGTCGCGGCCGTACACGCACTGGACGCGGCCGCTGTACCGGTGCTGCTGCTCGCCGGCGGGTCCAATCTGCTGATTTCCGACGAGGATATGCCCGGAGTCGTGGTCCGGATCGCCACCGAGGGCGTCGAGCTGGGGCCCGATTCGGTGCTCGCGGAAGCCGGGGCGAATTGGGACGCGGTGGTCGCGAAAACCGTGCGGGCCGGATTCGGTGGCCTGGAATGCCTCTCCGGTATCCCCGGTTCGGCGGGTGCGACGCCGGTGCAGAACGTGGGGGCCTACGGCGTGGAGGTCGCCGATCTGCTGCGCCGGGTGCGGCTCCTGGACCGGGCGACCGGGGAGACGCACTGGGTCGCGCCCGGTGATCTCGGCTTCGGATACCGGACGAGCCGGCTCAAACACCGGTCCGACGCCGTGGTGCTGGCGGTGGAATTCGCGCTCGACCCCACCGGCGCGAGCGCCCCCCTGCGGTATCGCGAACTCGCCGAGCGCCTGGGCGCGGCGGAAGGCGAAACCCGCCCGGCGGCGGCGGTCCGGGAGACCGTCCTGGCGCTGCGCGCCGGTAAGGGGATGGTGCTCGATCCGGCCGATCACGACACGTGGAGCGCTGGTTCGTTCTTCACCAACCCGGTGGTCGCCCACGACCGGGTCGAGCAGGTCCGCGCCGCGATCCGCGAGCGGCTCGGCGGGGTCGCTGTGCCGGAATTCCCCGCCGGCAACGGGGTGAAGTTCTCTGCCGGTTGGTTGATCGAACGCGCCGGCTTTGCCAAAGGCTTCCCGGGTGCGGACGCACCCGCTCGGCTGTCCACCAAACACACCTTGGCCCTCACCAACCGTGGCGCCGCGACGGCCGCCGATATCGTCGCGCTGGCGCGCACCGTGCGCGACGGAGTGGCCGAGCGGTTCGGTATCACGCTGACGCCGGAACCGGTAACGGTCGGCGTACAGATCTGACAGCACGCCGCGGACGTGCGGCGGGTATTCCGGCTGCCGCGAAGCGGTGACAGGCCCGGCAAGGGCCGCAGAGTGACAGATCTGCGGTGCGAGGCCGATAAGCTCTGCGTGCCGTGGTGACCGGCGCAGGTCAGCCGCGGCGGGCGAAGCGTCCGGGGTCGGCCTGGTCGCGGGGTTTGACGATGATCTGGTCGAGGTTCACGTGCGGGGGGCGGCTCGCGGCGAAGGCGACGATCTCGGCGATGTCCTGGGCGACCAACGGGTCGATACCCTCGTAGACCTTGGCGGCGCGGTCGGCGTCGCCGTCGAAGCGGACCAGCGAGAACTCCGTTTCGACCGCGCCCGGGGCGATCTCGGTGAGCCGGACCGGCTGCCCGAGCAGTTCCCCGCGCAGCGTGCGGTGCAGTACGGCCTGCGCGTGCTTGGCGGAGGTGTAGCCGGACCCGTTGTCGTAGGCGTGGAACGCGGCGACCGAGGTGATGGTGACGATGAGGCCGTCGCCGGAGGCGATCAGTTTCGGGAGCAGTGCCTTGGTCATCCGGAGGGTGCCCAGCACGTTGGTCTCCCACATCCAGCGCCAGTCGTCGAGGTCGGCGTCGGCTACCGAGGCCAGTCCCTTGGCGCCGCCCGCATTGTTGACCAGCACGTTCGCGTTCTCTACGGCTTCGGTGAACGCCCGCACCGAGTCGTCGGAGGTGACATCGAGCGGAAGTGCCGTGCCCCCGATCTCGTCCGCCAGCTGCCGCAACCGCTCGACCCGCCGGGCCCCCACGTACACGTGGTAGCCCTGTTTCGCGAGTTCCCGGGCGGTGGCTTCGCCGATCCCCGAGCTGGCGCCGGTCACAACAGCGGTACGAGTGCTCATGGACCCGATCCTAAGCGCGGTCGCGGACCGCCCCGAACCCGTGGCGCCGGAGCGGCCGCGCGGGATAGAGCGCACTATGTAAACCATGATCAAGGAAGTTCGCAGTATCGACGGAACCAGCATCGTCTACCGGACGGCGGGCGCCGAGACCGCGCCGCCGCTGGTACTCGTGCACGGCTGGTCGGCGGATCTGCGCTGCTGGGGTCGGGTATTCGACGAGTTCGCCACGGATTTCCGGGTGCTCGCCGTGGATCTGCGCGGGCACGGCTATTCGGGCGCGCCGGAGGCGGGTTACGACGAGCCGAAGAACTGGGCCGGCGATATCGCGGCCGTCCTGGCCGCCGAATCCATCGAGTCGGGCGCGTTCCTGCTGGGGTGGTCCTACGGAGGCATCGTGCTCAGCGATTATCTCGCCGAGTACGGCACCGGCGCGATCGCCGGGGTGGTCTTCACCGGCGCCATGGCCAATATCGGCCGGGGTGTGCCGGGCGCCGAGGTGGGCGAGGCGATGCAACAGGCGATCCCCAGCGTGTTCGAGGAGAGCCCCGGCCGGGCGGTGCGCGGGTTCTCCGCCTTCGGCAACGCCAACACCGGAGCCGGCCGGGACAAGGGTGTCGACGCCCAGCGCCTGTTCGGCGCCAGCCTGGCGACCCCGCCGTTCGTGCGCAAGGCCCTGTTCTACCGGTCGGTGGACAACACCGAAACCCTGCGCGGCCTCGACGTACCTGTGCTGGTCCTGCACGGATCGGCGGACCCGGTCGTCCCCGCCGCCGACGGCCGCTATATCGCCGACACCGCCCCGCTGGGCCGCGCGTCGATCTGGGAAGGCGCCCAGCACGGCCTCTTCATAGAAGACCCCGATCGCTTCGTCACCGAAGTCCGCGATTTCACCCGAACCTGCACCCCCCGACCCTGAACCGAAAGCCCCCCACCCCACACCGCCGGACTATCAGTGTGACGACTTTCACCTCCGGGGAAGGAGTGTCCGGGCCGGGGTGTTGCACCGTGCAATATGGACATCGTGAGTGAACGCCCGGACCGACGGCCGAACCGTATCGCCGTACTGACGGTGCACACCTCACCACTGGCCCAGCCGGGGACCGGGGATGCGGGCGGAATGAACGTCTACGTGCTGCAGACCGCCGAGCAGCTGGCCCAGCGGGGCACCGAGGTGGAAATCTTCACTCGGGCCACGTCCTCGAATCTGCCGCCGGTGCAGGAAGCCGCACCCGGTGTGCTGGTGCGCAATGTGGTGGCCGGTCCGTTCGAGGGCTTGGACAAACACGATCTGCCGACCCAGCTGTGCCCGTTCACCGCCGAGGTGTTGCGGCAGGAGGCCCGGCAGGTGCCCGGCTACTACGACCTGGTGCATTCGCATTACTGGTTGTCCGGCCAGGTCGGCTGGCTGGCACGGGACCGCTGGCGGGTCCCGCTGGTGCATACCGCGCACACGCTGGCGGCGGTGAAGAACGCCGCGCTCGCCGAGGGCGATTCACCCGAACCGCTGACCCGTGAGATCGGCGAGAAACAGGTGATCGCGGAGGCCGACCGGCTCACCGCGAACACCGCGCGGGAGGCCCACCAGCTCGTCGACCTGTACGGCGCACTGCCCGACCGGATCGATATCGTGCCGCCGGGCGCGGATCTGACGTGCTACCGCCCCGGCGACAAGGCGGCCGCGCGGGCCGAACTCGGGTTGGCCGCCGGCGAGGAGATCGTGGCGTTCGTCGGCCGGATCCAGCCGTTGAAGGCACCGGATGTGCTGGTGCGCGCGGTGGCCGAGGCGCTGCGTCGCCGGCCCGGCCGGCGGTTGCGGGCCGTGATCGTCGGCGGGCCGTCGGGTACCGGTCTGGAACGTCCGGACGCCCTCATCGAACTGGCCGCTCAGCTCGGGATCTCCGAGCATGTCACCTTCCTGCCGCCGCAGCCGCCCGGCCGGCTGGCGCAGGTCTACCGGGCGGCGGATCTGGTGGCCGTGCCGAGCTACAACGAATCTTTCGGGTTGGTCGCGCTGGAGGCTCAGGCCAGTGGTACCCCGGTGCTCGCGGCGGCGGTCGGCGGGCTGGGCACCGCGGTCCGGCACGAACACAGTGGGCTGCTGGTTTCCGGGCACCGCACGCCTGATTGGGCCGGTGCCCTGGAATATCTGCTCGACGATTCGGCCCGGCTGGCGGCGATGGGTGCGCATGCGGTGGCGCATGCGGCGGGCTTCTCCTGGGCGCATACCGCGGAGAAACTGCTCGACAGCTACACCGCCGCGTTGGCCGGCCACGGCCGCGGTCCCGCTATCCTCGGCGAGAACCAGGCCAGATCGCGGGCGCTGTGGCGGCGCCGGACGGGAGTGCTGCGATGAGCGAGGTGCCCGATACCGCGCGGATCGTCGAGGGGACTCTGCGCGACCGTGAAATCGAATACACCCACCCGAGCGACGACGTTTTCGTAGCGGTTCTGCCGGGTGAGCGGAAACTGAAAACCAATGTGATGCTCACCGTGGGCGGGCACGGCGTGCGCTTCGAATCGTTCGTCTGCCGCAAACCCGACGAGAACTTCGAAGGCGTCTACAAGTACCTGCTGCGCCGCAACCGCCGTCTCTACGGTGTGGCCTACACCCTCGACAAACTGGGCGATATCTACCTGGTCGGCCGGGCCGCCACGCATTCGGTGACGCCCGATGAACTCGACCGTATCTTCGGCCAGATCCTGGAAGCCGTCGACGGTGATTTCAACACCCTGCTCGAACTCGGTTTCGCCGAATCCATTCGGCGGGAATGGAAGTGGCGGGTGTCGCGGGGGGAATCGCTGAAGAACCTGCGCGCCTTCGAACATCTGGTGGACAACTCCGAAACCCGCTGAGGCCTCCGCGGGAACCCGGTCCTCCGCCGAAACCGACGTCCTTCCCGGCTGTCCGGAACACGTGGGTGAGAATCGACGGATCGGATTTCGGGAGGCGTGGGTGGCGGTTCTGGCGTTGGATATCGGGGCGACGAAATTCGCCGCGGGCCTGGTCGGCGACGCGGGCCGAGTGACCGCCGTCCAGCGTGTGTTGGTACCGGCCGCGGGTGTCTGGGAGGTGTGCCGAAGCTTATTGCTCTCCGTCGCGGGCGGTGCGACGGTGACGGCGGTGGGGATCGGCTCGGCGGGACCGGTGGACGTTCCGGCCGGGATCACGGGGCCGCTCAACATCCCGGAGTGGCGCTCCGGCTTCGGAATCGTCCCTGCCGTGAGCGCGCTCTTCCCCGGCGCGACCGTGCGATTCGCGATCGACGGTGTGTGTCTCGCGCTCGCGGAACAGGCGTCGGGCGGCCTGCGCGGTGTGCCCAACGCGCTGGCGATGACAGTGTCCTCGGGGATCGGAGGCGGTCTCGTCGTCGACGGGCGGGTCTCGCTCGGCCGCACCGGCAACGCCGGCCATATCGGCCATATCGTCGTCCCGGGCTGGGAGGTGCCGTGTGCCTGCGGTGGTGTGGGCTGTGTCGAAGCGGTGGCGAGCGGGATGTCCTCGGCGCGGTGGGCCCGGGAACAGGGCTGGACCGGGCAGACCGGCGCCGAGCTGGCGCAGGCGGCCCGCGCCGGCGACCCGATCGCCGTATCCGCCTTGGCGCGCGCCGGCACGGCGCTCGGCCGGGCGATAAGTTCCGCCGCGGCGCTGCTCGATATCGACACGGTGGTGGTCGGCGGCGGGTTCGCCCACTCCGGTGAACCACTGTGGCGGCCGCTACGGGCGGCGGTCGACCGGCATGCGCGATTGAACTTCGTCCGGGGACTTCGGGTCGAGTTGTCCCGGCTCGACGAGGGCGCCACCTTGGCGGGCGCGGGGATCCTCGCGCACGCCCCGGCGGATCCGTTCGGTTCCGCGGGACCGAGTCCTCAGGTCACTGAACCGCCGTGAGCCGGCGGCGGTGACCACATCTCCTGCCCCTCGCCGCGGTTGCCGCTCATCGCGACCCCGCCCGGCAGGTGTCCCACACTTGTCCGGCGGCAGGCCCTGCCCGACTCACCCCAACGCGCGCAATCGCCTGCCCCCCGGATCGATCACCACGCAGGTGGGCTCAGGGGACCCAACCCCCGCGACGCCGGAGGCGGCGCCCTGTCCACACCATGGCAGGATTACGGCATGACCTACACCCTCGTTTTGCTGCGCCACGGCGAGAGCGAATGGAATGCCCTGAACCTGTTCACCGGCTGGGTGGACGTGCATCTGACCGACAAGGGCATCGCCGAGGGTAAACGTGCCGGTGAACTGCTGGCCGAACACGGCATCCTGCCCGATATCGCCTACACCTCGCTGCTGCGGCGGGCGATCTCGACGGCGAATATCGCACTCGACGCCGCCGACCGGCACTGGATCCCGGTGGTCCGCGACTGGCGGCTCAACGAACGGCACTACGGCGCGCTGCAGGGCAAGAACAAGGCGCAGATTCGTGACGAATACGGTGAAGAGCAGTTCATGCTGTGGCGGCGCAGCTACGACACCCCGCCGCCGGAAATCGCTCTCGACGACGAGTACAGCCAGGCGGGCGACGCGCGGTACGCCGATATCGAGGTGCCGCGCACGGAATGCCTGCTCGACGTGGTGAACCGGATGGTTCCCTACTGGGAGTCGACGATTTCGCGGGAACTGCGCACCGGGAAAACGGTATTGGTGGCCGCGCACGGAAATTCGCTGCGCGCGCTGGTCAAACACCTCGATAAGATCTCCGACGACGATATCGCCGGGTTGAACATTCCCACCGGGATCCCGCTGCGCTACGAACTCGACGAGGACCTGCGGCCGGTGCGCCCGCGGGAGTATCTGGACCCGGAAGCGGCTGCGGCCGGAGCCGCGGCGGTCGCGAGCCAGGGCGGACGGTAGCGAAAACAGGCGAGAGCGCCGCCGTGCCAAAAGAGATGCGGCGGATTGTTTGTGTTGCGGGGAGGGGGTTGGTGTTTGGACGCCGACCCGCAGCGGGAGCGCGGCGGGGCGCACATGTAG
>NZ_JARWPM010000426.1 GCF_029869215.1 Nocardia carnea | reverse complement strand
GGATAGGGCATCAGGTAGTAGGGGGGCCTGGGGGGGGGGGGGGGGGGGGCCGGGGGCGGCCCCGGGGGCCCCGGCCGCGCTCACTTCTGAGCGCTGAGCTTCCGATAATCGAACACCGTATCGATGATCCCGTACTCCCGGGCCTCCTCGGCCGTCAGGATCTTGTCGCGATCGGTGTCCTTGCGGATGGTGTCGGCGTCCTTACCCGTGTGACGGGCCAGCGTGGTCTCCATCAGCCGCCGCATCCGCTCGATCTCGGCGGCCTGGATCTCCAGATCCGACACCTGACCCTGGATACCGCCCTCGACCGAGGGCTGGTGGATCAGCACCCGCGCGTTCGGCAGGCACGCCCGCTTCCCGGGAGTACCGGCGGCCAGCAGCACCGCCGCCGCCGACGCGGCCTGCCCGAGGCAGACGGTCGCGACATCGGCACGTACGTACTGCATGGTGTCGTAGATCGCCATCAGCGAGGTGAACGAACCACCCGGCGAGTTGATGTACATCGTGATGTCCCGGTCGGGATCCAGCGATTCCAGCACCAGCAGCTGCGCCATGATGTCGTTCGCCGAAGCGTCGTCGACCTGCACGCCGAGGAAGATGATGCGCTCCTCGAACAGCTTGTTGTACGGGTTGGATTCCTTGACGCCGAAACTCGAATGCTCGATGAACGACGGCAGGATGTAACGCGACTGCGCGCCCGCCGGGGCGAGACCGCCGAGCCCGGCGCGTGCAACGTTCGGATTGGCCATATTCGTCTCCAAGTCTATGAGTGAGCTGTCCGCTGAACACCGATCGCGGCCACCGGCGGCCACCGGCTCCGCCAACGGCGCTCTAGTTGCCCGTGCCGCCCGCCTGGCGCGCATTGGTGATCACACGGTCGATGAAGCCGTACTCCAGCGCCTGCTCGGGCGTGAACCAGCGGTCGCGGTCGGCATCGGCATTGATCTGCTCCACCGGCTTACCGGTGTGCATCGCCTGCAACTCGTTGAGCTCACGCTTGGTGTACGCGAACTGCTCGGCCATGATCGCGATATCCGCGGCCGAACCACCGATACCGGCCGACGGCTGGTGCATCATGATCCGGGTGTGCGGCAGCGCGAAGCGTTTGCCCGGCGCGCCCGCGGTCAGCAGGAATTGCCCCATGGAGGCGGCCAGGCCCATCGCGGTGGTCGAGATATCGCATTCGGCGTACTGCATGGTGTCGTAGATCGCCATACCCGCATTCACCGATCCACCGGGCGAGTTGATGTAGAGCGAAATATCCTTGGTGGGATCCTCCGCCGACAGCAGCAGGATCTGTGCGCAGATCTTGTTCGCGATATCGTCGTCGACCTGGGTGCCGAGGAAGATGATGCGCTCACGCAGCAGGCGCTCGTACACGGAATCGCTGAGATTGAGCCCAGCGGTCGGAGCTGTCATGACCTCGGCTTTGTTGATTGTCACGGATACCTGCCTTCTCTCGCCGGCTCGTTGCTGTCACAAACATTAACGAAACAGGGGGTGACCGACGTCCCGGTCCCCACCCGATTCGCTCAGAGCGCAATTACATCGGCGCCGCCCTGCGCGGGGCCGGGTTGGGGGGGCCCCCCGGGGGGGTGGTGGGGGACCCCGCGCCCCCCGCGGGGGGCCCCCCCGGCGGGGGGGGCCACGGGCGG
>NZ_JARWPM010000425.1 GCF_029869215.1 Nocardia carnea | reverse complement strand
GCGCTCGACACTCGCGGCTGCGCCGCATCGCATCGAGCGCTGACAGCAGGGACGGGCCGAACCCTCCAAGGGCCTCGTAAGACTCGGCACCGCCGTGGTCGCGCTGGGTTCCGGGATTATGCGGACTTCGCAGGGCCTCGTAAGACTCGGCACCGCCGTAGTCGCGTCCAGTTCTGGGTTACGTGAACCTTTCTGGGCCTAGTGAGACTCGGCACCGCCGTGGTTGGGTCCGGGTTCGGGTCTTGCGGACATCCGGGGCCTTGCTTGACTTGGCGCCGCCGTAGTCGCGTCCGGTTGCGGGGTTATGTGAAGCGCTCAGGGCGTCGTAAGACTGGGCACCGCCGTGATCACGTCCAGGTTCCGGGGTGATGCGAACCAGCGAGGGCCTCGTAAGACTCGGCACTGCCGTGGTTGCATCCGGGATTGTGGCCGTTGGGGGCGTCACCGGGCTCGGTGCTGCGTGGTCGCCTCCGGTTTCGGGGTTATGTGTGACTCCGAGGGCCTCGCGGGGTTCAGCGCTGCCGTGGTTGCGATCGGATTCGGGTTCCGGGGTTGTGGCTGCGAGTGCCTGATGAGCCACGCCCGCGCTGCTGGGCACGTCCGGTTCCGGGGTTACGGCGGCCTGCGAGGGCCTCGCCGGAGTCGGCGGCGTCGGACCCGCTCGGTTCAGGGTTATGTGGGCCGCCGCGGGCCCGGTAGGCATCCAACCGGCCGCGACGGGACGCGTACGGTTCCGGGAGTCGCTCGGCCACCTTTCACTCATTGGGGCGCAGGTGGGTGATATCTCCGGCGGCGACGGCTTCCTCGCCGATCAGGAGGCGGCCGGCGGCGTCGATATCGCGAGCGATACCGGTGAGCAGTCCACCGCCCGGGAGTTCGGCGCGGACGGGGGTACCGAGAGTCGCGCAGCGTTCGCGGTAGGCGTCGGCGAGTGCGGTGGTGTCCCAGCCCGAATCGCGCCAGGTGGTGTAGCGGCGGGCGAATTCGGTGAGCAGCGCGAGAACCAGTTCGGTGCGGTCGGGGTCGGGGACGTCGCACAGAGTGAGCGAGGTCGCGTGCGGAACCGGCAGTTCGCCGGCACCGAGGCTCACGTTCACCCCGATCCCCAGCACCACGGCCGGGCGTGGTCCGGCGGCGACCTCGGCGAGAATGCCCGCGATCTTGCGGCCCTCGATCAGTACATCGTTGGGCCATTTCAGGGTGGCCGGTACCCCTGTCGCCGACCGCAGGGCGTCGACCACCGCGGTCCCGGTGAGCAGCGGTAACCAGCCGAGCAGTTCGGGATCGAGCCCGTCGGTGCGCACCAGCATCGACAGCGAGATCTGCGCGCGGGGCGGGCTTGCCCACTGCCGGGCGAGCCGGCCGCGGCCCTGTTCCTGGGCCTCGGCCAGCAGCACGAGACGGTCGGCTTCCGGGTCGCCGGCTCTGGCGAGCAGATCCGCGTTGGTGGAGCCGGTCGATTCGACCACCTCGACCCCGGTGAAGAATGCCAGTTCCGGGGTTTCGGTGAGCGCGCGCCGCAAACGTTCGATATCCAACGGTGGCCTGTTCACCCCGGGCAGGTTACTGGGCCGGTTCGGGGGGCGGTCCCGCCCCCCGCGGGGGCGCCTCCCCCGCGGGACGGCCGGGGAAACTATCCGGCGAGGTCGAAGTGCCCGGCGCAAACTCCGCCCCGGATATCCTCGGCTTCCGTTTCCCCGGTTTCGGTTTCTGTTTCGGGAACCCGTTCGGTGACCGTCGGTTCCGGCTCGGCCACCCGCCGCGTGAACGCCACGGCTTCCGGATACTGCCCGGTACGAGTGGTCCAATGCCACATTGCAGATCACCTCCCCTCTCTGCCGCCAAAATTGGCCTGCTGCAAGGGTATTGCGTAAGGTATCGGACGGGAAAGCGATTTAATCGCCACCCACCGGTCACAGCGGCACCCGCGTGTTGTTGTGACCTGTCCGCACCGCGATTCCCGGTACACATAATGACCTGCGGCGACCGACTCACCTGGGGTTTTCGGCACCGAGGTCTACTCACCAGTAGCGAGATCTGGGTTAACAGAGCGAGAGGGCTCTGGTTACACTCCGAGCCATGACGAGTGTCCAGCAGCAGCCCACGCCGGATTCGGCAGGTGCGCCCGATATCCACACCACCGCCGGCAAACTGGCTGACCTGCGGAATCGGCTGGAAGAGGCCCAGCATCCGATGGGCGAGGCCGCGGTCGACAAGGTGCACGCCAAGGGCAAGATGACCGCCCGGGAACGCATCCTCGCCCTGCTCGACGAGGGCTCTTTCGTCGAACTCGATGCCCTGGCCCGGCACCGCAGCGTCAACTTCGGTCTCGACAAGCAGCGCCCGCTCGGTGACGGCGTGGTGACCGGTTACGGCACCATCGACGGCCGCGAGGTCTGCATCTTCAGCCAGGATTCCACCGTGTTCGGCGGCAGCCTCGGCGAGGTGTACGGCGAGAAGATCGTCAAGGTGATGGACCTGGCGCTCAAGACCGGCCGGCCGCTGATCGGTATCAACGACGGCGCCGGCGCCCGGATCCAGGAGGGCGTCGTCTCCCTCGGCCTGTACGGCGAGATCTTCCACCGCAATATCCAGGCTTCCGGCGTGATCCCGCAGATCTCGCTGATCATGGGCGCCGCCGCGGGCGGGCATGTGTACTCCCCCGCGCTCACCGACTTCGTGGTGATGGTCGACGAGACCAGCCAGATGTTCATCACCGGCCCGGACGTCATCAAGACGGTCACCGGCGAAGAGGTCACCATGGAGGAGCTGGGCGGTGCCCACACCCATATGGTGAAGTCGGGAACGGCGCACTATGTGGCCTCCGGCGAGCAGGACGCCCTCGACTACGTCAAGGATCTGCTGTCCTACCTGCCCAGCAACAACCGCGCCGAGGCGCCGCGGTTCCCGGCGTCGGATCCGATCACCGGCGCGATCGAGGATTCGCTCACCGAGGAAGACCTCGAACTCGACACCCTGATCCCGGATTCGCCGAACCAGCCCTATGACATGCACGAGGTCATCCGGCGGCTGCTCGACGACGACGAATTCCTGGAGATCCAGGCCGAGCGCGCCATGAACATCATCGTGGGCTTCGGCCGGGTCGACGGCCGCAGCGTCGGTATCGTCGCCAACCAGCCCACCCAGTTCGCCGGCTGCCTCGATATCGACGCCTCGGAGAAGGCCGCGCGTTTCGTGCGTACCTGCGACGCCTTCAACGTCCCGATCATCACCCTGGTCGATGTCCCCGGCTTCCTGCCCGGCACGGACCAGGAATACAACGGGATCATCCGGCGCGGCGCCAAACTGCTCTACGCCTACGGCGAGGCCACTGTGGGCAAAATCACGATCATCACCCGCAAGGCCTACGGCGGCGCCTACGACGTCATGGGGTCCAAGCATATGGGCGCCGATGTGAACCTGGCCTGGCCCACCGCCCAGATCGCGGTGATGGGCGCCTCCGGCGCGGTCGGCTTCGTGTACCGCAAACGTCTCGCCGAGGCCGCCAAAGAGGGCGCTGACGTGGACAAACTGCGGCTGGAGCTGCAGAACGAGTACGAGGACACGTTGGTCAATCCCTACGTCGCCGCCGAACGCGGCTACGTGGACGCCGTGATCCCGCCGTCGCATACGCGCGGCCAGATCGTATCCGCCCTGCGGCTGCTCGAACGCAAGATGGTGACCCTTCCGCCGAAGAAACACGGCAACATCCCACTGTGATCCGGCGATAGGCTCTGTAGGCCGCACACTGATTCCGGGTACGCGATCGGTGTAAGGCGATCGGCCCGAACTACGCGAGCCCGATCGAGGTAAGAGAGAGGATCTGGCACTGTGACGATTGTGGCAGAAGAAGAAGTATTGGCCGCAGCCGAACTGGACCTCGCCACCGGGGATCTGGCGGTCGATACCGCGAGCGAAAACGTGCGCCCTGCCGCCGAAGCCGCCGACGGCCGGCCGTTCCTCGTCATCGAGAAGGGTTCGCCCAGCGACGCGGAGATCGCCGCGCTGGTCTGCGTATTCGCCGCGGCGGCCGCGGATGCGTCCGCGGCGCCCGCCGACGACGGGCCGCTGGATCTGTGGGGCCGGCCGACCCTGCTGCATCGCGGCAGCTCCCCGTTCTCGCCCTACTCCTACCCGCAGCTGTCGAATCTGCGTTTCTGACGCCCAGGAGAACCCACACGTGACCCGGCTGGTCCTCGCCTCCGCGTCCCCGGCCCGCCGGTCGGTGCTGCGCGCCGCCGGTATCGAACCGATCGTCCGGATATCGGATGTGGACGAGGACGCCGTGGCGGCCGCGCTCCCCGCCGATACCGGACCACGGCAGATCGTCGTGGAATTGGCGCGGGCAAAAGCACACGCGGTGGCCACCTCCCTCGCCGCGGAGCACCCCGGGCCGGGCGACGATCTGGTCGTGGTCGGATGCGATTCGATGCTGTTGATCGACGGCACGCTGCAGGGCAAACCGCATACCCCGGAGGTCGCCGAGGCCCGCTGGCAGGCCATGGCCGGCCATTACGCCGATCTGGTGACCGGCCATTGCGTGCTCCGGCTCCAGGCCGGAGCCGTTACCGCCGAGGCCGTCGACTGCAGCGCGACCACGGTGCACTTCGGTAAACCGGACCCGGTCGAACTGGACGCCTATATCGCCACCGGTGAACCCTTACAGGTCGCGGGCGCGTTCACCCTGGACGGCCTGGGCGGCTGGTTCGTCGACCGGATCGAGGGCGACCCGTCCAGCGTCGTCGGTATCGGGCTCCCGCTACTGCGCCGGCTGCTCCAGGAAGTGGGCGTCGGCATTGCCGAACTGTGGGCCGCCGGCCGGCCCTGATACCGGCGCCGGACGCAGCACCCGGCCACTCTGCTGCCGCACCGCGGGGGTGAACGCACCCGCCGCACCCGGCAACGGACCGGTGTCGCGCGCGGCCGAAGGCGGCGGCAGCTGGCTCGCCGCCGGGACGGTCTGGCCCGAAGCCCGCATTATCCGGCCCGCGCGCCCGGCCGCCGGATCGATCGGTCCCGGCGCCGGCCGCGGCACGACCTGATGCTGCTCGCCGCTCGCCGGGGCATCCGGTGGCGGTAGCACCCGCCGCAACCGCACCTCACAGACCTCCTCGGCCACGAACGGCACGAGTTCGGCCTCGACCGTCCCCTCGGCACCCGACCGCTCCAGTAGTTCGGCGAGGAGACCGCGGTGCACCCCGCACACCACCTCGGTATGGGTACGGGCGAGATCACGCAGCGGGCAGGCCGTCAACCGGATCACCGCGGCGTCATCGGCGTCGCGGCCGGCGGAGGTATCGCGTTCGGGGGCGAAGCCGAGCTCCGACATCAGCGAAACGGTCCGGTCCTTGGCGTCGCGTACGGATTCGACGGGGTCGCCGGAGGTGTCGAGTTTGCCGCCCCAGGCGCGGCCCGCGGCCATTCCGGCCGCCGCCTGCCGCTCGGGATCGGGGCCGAGCTGATCGGCCAATGCCTGGGCCAGATCCTGGTAGCCGATACTGCGCTGTACCGCGCGATAGCCGATCCGTGGCCGGCCCCGGCCCCGCGGGGGCTGCTGAAACTGCCGGACCAGCGACTCCCGGGTAAGAATATCCAGGTGGAAGCGCACCGTCGTAACATGCTGGCCGGTGATCTGCGCCAGTTGCTGGGCGTCGAGGGGAACGCTCGCGCTGCGGAGGATCGCCAGAAGGCGCCGCCGCGGCCAAGAGTCGGACATAGCTCACCCCTCCTTCGGGGAGACTTTATCGGAGCCGTATGCGGCTAAAACGCCCATTGCACCGACTTTGTGCTCTGCAACAAGTTCACGTCAAGTCACACTTACTATGCACAGTGCGGCTCGAACCTGTCGTCAGCACTGCCCGCCTCCTGTGAAGGACCCCGAACGTGCCCGTCGCCCCGGACCCATATCCCGCCTTCGGCTCGTATGCTTACCCACACCGATTGGTAACCACGGAATGGTTGTCGGCAAACCTCGGTACCCCCGGTCTGAAGATCATCGAATGTAATGCCGACGTCCTCCTCTACGGCATAGGCCATGTTCCGGGGGCCGGCAAGCTCGACTGGCGCAGTGATCTCGACGACCCGGTGACCCGTGACTATATCGACGGTGAGCGGTTCACCGAACTCATGTGTGCCCAGGGCATCGAATACGACGACACCGTCGTGCTGTACGGCAATGACGGTAACTCGCATGCCGCGCACGCGCTGTGGGTTTTCACCATGTTCGGCCACCGGGATGTCCGTCTGCTCGACGGCGGCCGCGAGGCCTGGATCGCCGAGGGCCGCGACACGGTGTTCGAAACTCCCGAGCACCCGCGCAGCCGGTATCCCCGCGCCCATCGCGACGACGCCACCGTCCGCGCGTTCCGGGAATACGTCCTCGAACATCTCGGCACGGCGCTGGTGGACGTGCGCTCCCCGCAGGAGTTCGCCGGCTTCTCCGACGACACCGCCCGCGGGGCGCTGCGCGGCGGGCATATCCCGACCGCCGTCAATATCCCCTGGTCCAGCGCCCTGGGCCCGGACGGCCGGTTCCGCCCGCGCAGTGAACTCGACGCGATCTACGGGCATCTCACCACCGCCGACCCGCTCACCGTCTACAGCGGGGTGGGCGAACGGTCCAGCCACACCTGGTTCGTACTGAAATACCTGCTCGGCTGCCCTACCGTCCGCAACTACGACGGCTCCTGGACGGAGTGGGGCAATTCCGTTCGTATGCCTATCGCCACAGGTGGCGCGGGGTGAGCACCGGCCCCTTGTGACTCCCCGCACCCCTGTCACGCCGTGAGTGTGATGTGGCACCTACTGCCCAGTAGGGCTATCCGAGTTCCGTCATTGTTGGCAGACTGCCTACACTCGCCCGGGAGACACACATGTCGACACGGGCGCGGAGCCCGCGCAGCGGATCCGACCCCACGGAAGCGGAGCCCACGAAGCGATCCGATCCACGGAAGGACCGGCGGACCCCGATCCGCGGGAGCGGAGCCGAGGCGCGGCTCATCCCGCACAGCGACCACAGAGATTGCAACAGGAGGCTCAGTGCCCAGCCATGCCAGCGCGCGGATCACGAAGGTACTCGTAGCTAACCGAGGCGAGATTGCCGTCCGCGTTATCCGGGCGGCCAAGGACGCCGGCCTCGGCAGTGTCGCGGTTTACGCAGAACCCGATGCCGACGCGCCTTTCGTCAAGCTCGCCGACGAAGCGTTCGCCCTGGGCGGGCAGACCTCGGCCGAGTCGTATCTGGTCTTCGACAAGATCCTCGACGCCGCGGCCAAGTCCGGCGCGGATGCCATCCACCCCGGCTACGGTTTCCTCTCCGAGAACGCCGACTTCGCCCAGGCCGTCCTCGATGCCGGGCTGATCTGGATCGGGCCTTCCCCGCAGTCCATCCGCGACCTCGGCGACAAGGTCACCGCCCGCCATATCGCCGAGCGTGCGAACGCGCCGATGGCGGCGGGCACCAAGGACCCGGTGAAGAACGCCGACGAGGTCGTGGAGTTCGCGAAGAAGTACGGCGTGCCGGTCGCGATCAAGGCCGCGTTCGGTGGCGGCGGTCGCGGGATGAAGGTCGCGCACACCATCGAAGAGATCCCCGAACTGTTCGAATCGGCCACCCGTGAGGCCGTGGCCGCCTTCGGTCGTGGTGAGTGCTTCGTCGAGCAGTACCTGGACAAGGCCCGCCACGTCGAGGCGCAGGTGATCGCCGATAAGCACGGCAATGTGATCGTCGCCGGCACCCGCGACTGCTCGCTGCAGCGCCGCTTCCAGAAGCTGGTCGAAGAGGCCCCGGCCCCGTTCCTGAGCGACGCGGTGCGCGCCGAGATCCACGCCTCCGCCAAGCGGATCTGCAAGGAGGCCGGCTACTACGGCGCCGGCACCGTGGAATACCTGGTGCAGGGCGAAACCGTCTCGTTCCTCGAGGTGAACACCCGCCTGCAGGTCGAGCACCCGGTCACCGAGGAGACCTCGGGTATCGACCTGGTCCGCCAGCAGTTCCGCATCGCCAACGGCGAGAAACTGGAGATCACCGAGGATCCCACTCCGCGTGGGCACTCCATCGAATTCCGGATCAACGGCGAGGACGCCGGCCGCAACTTCCTGCCCGCTCCGGGCCCGGTCACCGCCTACAGCGAGCCGACCGGCCCCGGCGTGCGCGTCGACTCCGGCGTGGTGGCCGGCAGCGTGATCGGCGGCCAGTTCGACTCCATGCTCGCCAAGCTGATCGTCACCGGTGAGAACCGGACGCAGGCGCTGGAGCGGGCGCGGCGAGCGCTGGCCGAATTCCACGTGGAGGGTCTGGCCACGGTGATCCCGTTCCACCGGGCGATCGTGGAGGACCCGGCGTTCGTCGGCAACGGCGAATCGTTCGACGTCTACACCAAGTGGATCGAAACCGAGTGGAAGAACACCGTCGAGCCGTTCACCGGCGGCGCCCAGGCCGACGAGGACGACGAGCCGCGGCAGAAGGTCGTGGTCGAGGTCGGCGGCCGGCGGGTCGAGGTCTCACTGCCGGGCCAGTTCTCGGTCGGTTCGGGTGCGCCCGCGACCGGTGGCGGCGCGATCCGCAAGAAGCCGAAGCCGCGTAAGCGGGGCGGCGCCGGCGGCGGCGCGGCGTCCGGTGACGCCGTCACCGCGCCGATGCAGGGCACCGTCGTCAAGGTCGCCGTCGAGGAAGGCCAGTCGGTCGAGGCCGGCGATCTGATCGTGGTGCTCGAGGCCATGAAGATGGAGAACCCGGTGAACGCGCACAAGGCCGGTGTGGTCACCGGACTGAGTGTCGCGGCCGGTGCCGCCATCACCCAGGGCACCGTGCTCGCCGAGATCAAGTAGCGGCCGGGCGGTTCGCCCGCGAACAGGCGTGCGACGGCACGCCGACAACTGGGCCAACACTGGGTGCACAGTCGCCCGCACAGGGGGGGGGGTGGCCGACAGGGGCCCCCCGCGCGCCGGGGCGGCGGAGCGCGGCGGTCCACAGCTCCGCTCGCACCCTGCCCTTGACCGATGTAGGCCGCAACGGGAGATCCTCGGTCATCGCACCCTCCACCGGACCGTAACCATAGAGGTTGCCGGTGCTCACGAGGACCGCACCGGTGTGCTC
>NZ_JARWPM010000424.1 GCF_029869215.1 Nocardia carnea | reverse complement strand
CCCCCCCCCCCCCCCCCCCCCCCCCCCCCCCCCCCCCCCCCCCCGCCCCCCCCCCCCGCCCCGGCGGGGGGGGGGGCGGGGGGCCCCGGGGGGGGGCCCCCCCCCCCCCCCCCCCCCCCCCCCCCCCCCCCCCCCCCCCGGCGACGAGGTCTTCGGGATGCTGCCCTACCCCAGCGGGCATGGAGCACACGCCGAATTCGTGCTCGCCCCTGCGCGGGCACTCGTGCACAAGCCCCCCGGACTCGATCACGTGCAGGCCGGAGCTCTCCCGCTCGCCTCGCTCACCGCGTGGCAGGCACTGGTGGAGCGCGCGCAAATCCGGGCAGGGCAGCGGGTGCTCATCCACGGCGCCGCGGGCGGTGTCGGTCACCTCGCCGTGCAAATCGCCCGCGACCGGGGCGCAGTGGTGATCGGCACCGCGAGCGCCGCGAAGCACGATTACCTCCGCGAGATCGGTGCCCACGAGCTTCTCGACTACCGCACGACCGCCTTCGACGCCGAGCTCTCGGACGTGGACGTCGTACTCGACACGGTCGGTGGCGAGGTCACGAACCGCTCGCTCACGGTGCTCCGGCCGGGCGGCACGCTTGTCACTCTCATGCCCACCGGACGCGAGGTCCTGGTGGATGAGGCCCGCCGGCACGGAATCCGGGTGGTCGGCATGCTCGCGGACGCCGATCGCGGCGGCATGCAGGCTGTGTCGGACATGGTGCGGCGGGGTGCGCTGCGGCCCAAGCTCGACCGAGTCTTTCCGATGAGCGCGGCAGCGCAGGCCCATACCCGCGCGGAGTCGGGGGACGCCTTCGGCAAGGTCGTGCTCGTCCCGGACTGACCCGCGTCACCGCACCGCACGCCACCACCTCGCGTCACGACCGACACATATCCGAGAGGAAGTACTGTCCATGAGTCCAATCAATCCCGACACCTTGTCCGGCAAGGTTGCCGTCGTCACCGGCGCCAGCTCCGGAATCGGCGCCGAGATCGCCCGCGAGATGCACCGAGCCGGCGCCGAGGTCCTCCTGGTCGGCCGGCATGCGGAGCGGCTGGCCGCCAGCGCTGCGCGCCTGGGGGCGGACGGCGACCGGGCCGAGACCCTCAGCGTGGACCTCACCGAGGAGGCCGCACCGGACGCCGTCGTACAACGTGCACTGGACCGGTTCGGCCGGGTCGACATCCTCGTCAACGCGGCCGGTGTTTTCACCCCGGCACCGTTCCTCGAGACAACCGACCAGAACCTCGACGATCAGTGGGACGCCAACGTGCGGGCGCCGTTCCGGCTTGCCCGCGCTGCCACCGGCCACCTCGGCGAGGGCTCGTCGATCATCTTCGTCTCCTCGATCTGCGGCTACGCCGGATTCCCCAATTCGACGGCCTACTGCGCCACCAAGGGCGCGGTCGAGCTCCTGGTCAAGGCGCTCACTGCCGAACTCGCTCCGCGGGGCATCCGCGTCAATGCCGTCGCACCCGGCAACGTCCGGACCAGCATCAACGAACACCTGCTCGCCGACCCGGATTACGAGAGGCAGATGCTCGCGGCCACCCCCGCCGGGCGCATCGGCGAGGTCGGCGATATCGCACCCGCGGTCGTCTTCCTCGCTTCATCGGCCGCGTCCTACATCCACGGGTCGTCCCTGCTGATCGACGGCGGATGGATCGCCAGTTGACCGAGCCACCGGGAGTGCTCGAGCACGAGCTCGCAGAATACCTGCGTGAGCGCTACGCCATCGATGTCGCGCTCACCCGCCTCGGCTCCGAGCGCGACGAGACCTACCGTGCGTCCGGCACGCCGGCCGCAGACCTGATCGTCAAGGTCTGCGCTCCCGGCGAGCCGCGTGCGATCGTCGAGCTCCAGCTCGCGGCGGCCGATTACCTCACCCGAGCTACGACGGTCCCGGTGCCGGTCGCCGTGCCGACCCCTACGGGCGAGACGATCACCCGGTGGGAGCGACCGGGCGGCGGACCCGACCGGCTGGTCTACATCATCTCTTGCCTGCCGGGCACCGGCCTCGCCGAGCAGCAGCTCAGTCCTGAACAGACGGAGCGAGTGGGCACCGTCCACGGCGAGGTCACCGCGGCGCTCGCCGGCTTCCGGCACCCCGCCGCTGCCCGCCGGCTGCTCTGGGATATGTCCGGGCTGCCCGAGCTTGCCGACAGCATCACGCCCCCGCGAACACAGGCCCGGCTGACCACTCAGGTGGTCGGCCATTTCACCAGCGTCGTGCGTCCCGTGGCCGAGGGCGGCGCGCGCCAGGTCGTGCACGGCGATTACAGCGTGCACAACGTACTGGCGAACCCGGCCGCCCCGGGCTTCGTCACCGGCGTCATCGACTTCGGTGACGTGCATATCGCGCCGGTGCTCTACGACCTCGCGGTCGCGGTGTCCAACCTCCTCGACCACCGTCTGGCAGACCCGTGGACGTTGGCGTCCGCGCATGTGCGAGGTTTCCTCGGCGTATACGACGTCGCACCGGCCCAGCTCCGCACCCTCGCCGCGGCCGCCGCCGCCCGCTGTGTGCAACGGGCCTTGATCTCGCAGTGGCGCGGCACCGTCGACCCGACCCGCGCCGCCTATGCCGCGCAGCACTCGCGCCACGACTGGGTGCGCGCCGAGGCCGCGATCCAGACCCTCGACACCGGAACCGAACACTTCCTCGCAGCCGCCTGACCACCACCCCTCACGAGTCAAGGGATCACGTCCGTGTCTTCACCGCCACCTCGCGCAGCCGTCGGCCCCGTCGGCATGGTCAACGGCTTCGACGTCGCCGACCTCGCGTCCCAGCCCGCGGATATCGCCTCGATGATCGAGCGACGCAACGGGCTCCTGGGTCCCGGGTACCAGCTCTTCTACGCCGATCCGATCGAGGTCACCGGCGCCCGGGGGGTGTACCTCTACGGTCGCGACGGGACCGAGTACCTCGACGCCTACAACAACGTGGCGCAGATCGGGCACTGCCACCCGCGTGTGGTCGAGGCGGTCTCCCGCCAACTGGCGACCCTGAACACCAACACCCGCTACCTCCAGCAGCCACTGCTCGACCTGGCCGAGCAACTTCTCGCACACTTCCCGGCACCGCTCGATCGGGTGACGCTGACCTGCACCGGATCGGAGGCGAACGATCTGGCGACCAGGATCGCCCGGCACCACACCGGTGCCCGCGGCATCATCGTCACCGCCAATGCCTACCACGGGGTCACGAGCAGCGTGGCGGCGTACTCGCCCGCCCTCGGTCCCGGCGCACTCCTGGGACCGCATGTGCGCACCATCGCCGCGCCGGACCCGGCGGCCTTCCCCGACGAGGCCGCGCTGACCGCCGCGGTGCGCGACGATGTACGCCGTGCCGCCGACGAGCTGACCCGCGCCGGGTACGGGGTGAGCGCCTGTCTCCTCGACACGGTCTTCTCCTCCGACGGAGTCTTCACCCACCCGCCCGGTGTGCTGCGGGCGCTCGCGGACGAAGTCCGCTCCTACGGCGCGGTGCTGATCGCCGACGAGGTCCAGGCCGGTTTCGGCCGTACCGGCGACGATTGGTGGGGTTTCACCCGCCATGGATTCGTCCCGGACATCGTCACGATGGGCAAGCCGATGGGCAACGGCTACCCGGTCGCCGCGGTCGTGCTGCGTGCCGAGATCGGTCGTGCCTTCGAGACGGCGGTCCGCTACTTCAACACCTTCGGCGGCAGTACGACCGCCGCCGTGGCGGCCCAGGCCGTCGTGACGGTCATCGAGGAAGAGGACCTGGTCGCCCGCGCCCGGCAGGTCGGCGCATCGCTCGGGGACGCCCTGCGCGACCTGGCTCGCGGGACCGACCTCATCGGCGCGGTCCGCGGCGTCGGGATGTTCTACGGCGTCGAACTGTCCGCCGGCGGCAGCAGTGGCGACAACGCGCGGATCGCCCGCGAGGTCGTCAACCTGATGCGCCGGGCCGGGGTGCTGATCTCGGCCTCCGGACCCCAGGGCAATGTGCTGAAGATCCGCCCGCCGCTCACTTTCGACCAGACCCATGTCGACCGGCTGGCCGGGACTCTCGCCGCGGCCCTCCGATCGGTCGACCGCACCGCACGGGAGGTATGAGCCATGGTGCCCACATCGGTAGACGTCAATGCCGACGCCGGTGAGAGCTTCGGCCGCTGGCGGCTGGGCGACGAGGCCGCCCTGTTCGCGTTCGTCTCCAGCGCCAATATCGCCTGCGGCCACCACGCCGGCGACCCGTCCACCATCCGGGCGGCCGTCCGGAACGCGCGAGACGCCGGTGTCGCGGTCGGTGCGCACCCCGGATACGACGACAAGGCCGGATTCGGGCGCCGTGCCCTCGCGATGTCGATCTCCGAGACCGTCGACTCTGTTGTGTACCAGGTCGGAGCACTGGCCGCGATCGCCGAGAGCGAGGACGTCGCGCTCCGGCACGTCAAACCGCACGGGGCGCTGATGGGGGCGATCTGCCGCGACCCCGAGCTCGCTGTCGAGGTCGCGGCAGGTCTGCGCCGCGCCGGCTTCGAACTGCCCCTGATGATGGCACCCACCACTGCCCTCACCGCGGTACGGACGGCGGGCCACCCGGTCATCCCCGAGAACGCCGTCGACCTCGACTTCACCGACGACGGCATCAATGTCATCGAGCCGCGGCCGATGGCCAAGGACCCCGATCGAATCGCCGAGACCGCCGTGACGGTGGCACGCGGCCACGCGGTCACCGTCACGGGTCGCAGGATCGAGATGCCGGTGCGCTCGATATGTGTCCACGGCGACCGGCCCAATGCCGTACCCATCGCCGCGGCGGTCAACCGTGCCCTCACCGCCGCCGGCTTCGCCATCCGCCCGGCCGAACCGTGGGTGTGAACGCCGTGCGGGACTCGACCATGTACACGATGCTCTCCGATGGGAGCCGCGCCAGTTTCGGCGGCGACGAGTACGTCTTCGTCGAGCTCGACGAGGCGATGAGTCTCGGCGCTGCGCTCCAGGTCCAGTCGATCACGGCACGCATCGCCGAGCTGGAACTGCCCGGGGTTCTCGACATCGCGCCCGCCAACAGCAGTTACCTGATCCGCGTCGACCCCGACACCCTCGACCCCCGCCGGGCACTCGGCGCGATCGCCGACGTGCACGAGGCCGGCCGGGCCACGGCGACGACGATCTCCACCGAAATCCTCGACGTGCCCGTCCTCTACGACGACCCGTGGTCGGCCGAGGTCTGCAGGCGATTCCGCGACGGGCACCAGTCCGCCACCGAGAGCGATATCGAGTACACCGCACGGATCAACGGCTTCGCCTCCGTCGACGAGCTGGTCGAAGCTCATTCGAGCGCGCCGTTCATCGTGACCTTCCCCTGCTTCAAGCCCGGCAACGCCGAGTCCTATCAGCTGGTGCCGCACGAGCGGCAGCTCCAGGCGCCCAAGTACCTCACGCCGCGCACCGAGACGCCCGCCCGGGCCGTCGCCCACGGCGGCGCCTTCACGGTCATCTACCCCTCGAGCGGGGTAGGCGGTTACCAGCTACTCGGACGCAGCGCGATCCCGGTCGTCGACCTCGGCCAGACCACCCGTGAGTTCCGCCGATCGCCGGTGCTGACCCCGATCTCGACCCTGCTGCGGTTCCGCCCGGTCGACCGGGCGGAGTACGACGAGATCCGCCGTCTCGTTGCCGTCGACCAGTATGTCGTTCGCCGCGCGCCCGCCGAGTTCTCACTCGCCGATTTCGAAGCGGACCCGGTGGAATACGCGCTCGAGCTCGAGGCGCTCCTGTCATGATCGCGATCCTCGTCCCCGGTCCGCACACGACGATCCAGGACGTCGGCCGCCCCGGCCACTACGCCATGGGACTGCCACCCTCCGGTGCACTGGATCAGTACGCGCACCGGTGCGCCAACCTGCTGGTCGGCAACGCCGAGTCGGCCGCGACCCTCGAGTCGACCATGGCCGGGCCCACCCTCGAGTTCGGCGAGGACTCCCTCGTCGCGATCACCGGCGCCGAGGTAGCCGTCACCGTCGACGGCCGTCCGGTGCAGACCTGGGCCGCGCACACGATCCACGCCGGTCAGCAGCTGGTGATCGGCCCGGCCCGAGCCGGCGCCAGAGCCTATTTGGCGGTGCGCGGCGGCATCGACTGCCCGCCGTTCCTCGGCAGCCGCTCGACCTACACCGCCGCCGGTATCGGCGGCCTCGCCGGCAGATGCCTCGCCGCAGGGGACATCCTCCAGGTCGGTTCCGAGACCGCGGCACCACCGCGGCCGGGAGCACACCTCGACTCCCGCCTCCACGGCCGCCCCGGGAACCAGGTGACGGTCCGGGTCGTCCCGGGACTGTGCAGCTACCGCTTCACAGCCGAGTCGCTGGAGCAGTTCTTCACCAGTACCTACACCATGACCCCGCGCTCCGACCGGATCGGTTGCCGCCTCGACGGCCCGCGGCTGACGTTCGTCGAGCGGGAGCAGCCGTTCGGCGCCGGCGACAACCCGAGCAACGTCGTCGATCTCGGTTACCCCGTCGGGTCGGTCCAAGTCCCCAACGGCGCCGAGCCGATCTGCCTGCTCCGCGACGCCGTCACCGGCGGTGGTTACGCGACGCTCGGCACGGTGATCAGCGCCGACCTCGACCTGCTGGCCCAGGCACGCGCGCCCGACACCGTACGTTTCGAGCCGGTCTCGGTCGACGACGCACTGGTCGCCCGAGCCGAGTATCGAGCGCGCCTGCGCGAGGCGCGCACCAACCTCAACCTGCTCAGCCTGTTCTGAGTGGTCTCACTCCTACCGAGAGCAGCCACCATGATCGATCAGATCACCACGCCGACCTTCGCAGTGGAGGATCCGGCCACCCTCGAGGTCGTCGGGCACGTCCGCGACCTCGGCCCGGCCTACGCCAGAGCCGCGGTCGGCCGTGCTGCGGCCGCGTTCCCGAGCTGGTCGGGCGCCGCCCCGCGCCGCCGTGCCGACGTTCTGCGCCGCGCGTACGAGCTGATGCTGCGCGACCGAGACGAGCTGGCCACGCTGATCTCGCGCGAGAACGGGAAATCTGTCCAGGACGCGACCGACGAGGTGGTCTACGCCGCCGAGTTCTTCCGCTGGTATTCCGAGGAGGCGGTGCGCGCCGACGGTGAGTACGGCAACTCACCGTCGGGGGAGGCCCGCACGATCGTGACGCGCAGACCCGCCGGGGTCGCAGCGCTGGTGACTCCGTGGAACTTCCCCGCGGCGATGGCCACCCGCAAGATCGCACCCGCGCTGGCCGCTGGTTGCACGGCGGTCGTCAAACCGGCAGCTCTCACTCCGCTCACCATGCTCGCGATTGCCGAGATTCTCGGCGAGGCCGGTCTCCCCGAGGGAGTCCTCGAGGTGGTGACGACACGGAGCTCCGGCGCGGTGGTCTCCGCCTGGATGGCGGACGACCGCGTCCGCAAGATCTCGTTCACCGGCTCCACCGAGGTCGGGCGCCGGCTGCTGCACCAGGCCGCGGACCGCATCGTCAACGCGTCGATGGAGCTGGGCGGCAACGCACCCGTCATCGTGACCGAGGACGCGGACGTGGCAGCGGCTGTCGAGGGCACGCTGGTGGCCAAGTTCCGCAACGGCGGACAAGCTTGCACGGCAGCCAACCGCGTCTACGTCCACGCCGATGTCGCCCGGCCGTTCCTGGACGCCTTCGTTGCCGCAGTCGAAAAATTGACGGTCGGCCCGGCGCTCGACGGTGCCGTGATCGGCCCAATGGTGAGCGCGGACGAGCGGCAACGCGTCAGCGACGCCGTGGAGCTCGCCGTCCGCAACGGAGCGCGGGTGGCCTACGCGGCGGAACTGCCCGCGGCGCCCGGCCACTTCTACCCACCGACCGTCCTCGTCGACGTCGCCCGCGACTCCACGATCGTGAGCGAAGAAATCTTCGGACCTGTTGCCCCGATCCTCGAATGGACCGACGAGGACGACCTCATCGACCACATCAACGACTCCGAGCTCGGTCTGGCGGCCTATGTGTTCGCCGGCGACCTGGCTCGCGCCATCCGCATCGCCGAGCGGCTCGAGGTCGGCATGGTGGGGATCAACCGCGGCATGGTCTCCGACCCGTCGGCGCCATTCGGCGGCGTGAAGCAGAGCGGCCTGGGGCGCGAGGGATCGCGCGACGGCCTGCGCGAATACCAGGAAACGCAGTACCTCAGCGTGGACTGGCCCAGATGACCGGAAACCTCGTACGAGCTGACCACCACCCATCGACCGACACCACGGAATGAGAATCATGCAGATCGACAATGTCGCGGCCGTCGTCACCGGCGCCACCTCCGGGCTCGGCAACGCGACCGCCGCGGCACTCGCGGCGAAGGGCGCCCGCGTCTTCGGGCTCGACCTCGACATCGCCACCGCCCCTCGGATCGACGGCGTCACCTACCTCGAGGCCGACGTCACCAGCGAAGGCCAGGTACAGGCCGCGGTCGCGCACGCCGCCGAGCAAGGTCCGCTGCGAATCGTCGTCAACTGCGCCGGCATCGGAACACCCGCCCGCATCCTGGGCCGGACCGGCGTCCACGACCTGGCCCACTACGCCAAGATCGTCGAGGTCAACCTGATCGGTACCTTCACCGTGCTCGCACTCGCCGCCGAGGCGATCGCGAGAACCGAACCACTCGACCACGCCCAACGCGGTGTCATCGTCAACACCGCATCGGTCGCGGCGTTCGAAGGCCAGATCGGACAGGCGGCCTACTCGTCCTCGAAGGGCGGCGTGGTCGGCCTCACCCTCCCGGCCGCCCGCGACCTCGCCCAGCACGGCATCCGCGTGAACACGGTGGCCCCGGGAATCGTCGACACTCCTATGCTCGCCACCCTCAGCGAGGAGGTCCGGGAGAGCCTCGCCGCGGGTGTGCCATTCCCCAAGCGCCTCGCGCGGCCATCCGAATACGCCGACCTCGTCGCGTTCATCATCGAGCACGACTACCTCAACGGCGAGACCATCCGCATGGATGGGGCCCTGCGACTGGCACCTCGCTGATTCGCAACACCGGCCGGAAGGAAGCCACCACCATGAACTCCGCTGTCATCGTCGATATCGTCCGGACCGCCTCCGGAAAGGGCAAACCAGGCGGTGCCCTCTCCGGGGTCCACCCGGTCGACCTGTTGGCAACCCTGCTCACCACGCTCGCCGAGCGCAACGACCTCGATCCGGCGGTTGTCGACGATGTGATCGCCGGCTGTGTGACCCAGGCAGGCGACCAGGCCCTCAACATCGCCCGCAACGCTGTCCTGGCCGCAGGTTTCCCGATCGAGGTGCCCGGCACCAGCGTCGACCGGCAATGCGGTTCCTCGCAGCAGGCGGCACACTTCGCCGCCCAGGGCGTTATCGCCGGCGCGTACGACGTCGTGATCGCCGGCGGTGTCGAATCGATGAGCCGCGCCCCGATGTTCTCCTCGGTACGCGGCGGGCAGCCCCGGGCGCCCCTGGAGAAGCGATTCCCGTCCCTGCCCGACCAGGGCATCGGCGCCGAACGGATCGCCGCCCGATGGAAACTCGACCGCGAGGCTCTCGACACGTTCGCCGCCGAGTCGCACCGCCGCGCCGCGACCGCGGCCACCGGCGGCGACTTCGGCCGGGAGACAGTCCCCATCGCGCTTCCCGACGGCAGCCTCCACAGCACCGACGAGACCATCCGGGCGACGACGTCCGTAGTAGGGCTGGCCGGTTTGAATCCGTCGTTCTACGACGACGAGATGGCCCGTCGGTACCCGGAGATCGGATGGCACATCACTGCGGGGAACTCCTCTCCGTTGACCGACGGCGCAAGCGCGGCACTGATCATGAGCGAAGAGAAGGCCGGACAGCTCGGGCTGACTCCGCGTGCCCGCTTCCATAGCTTCGCTGTCGTGGGATCGGACCCGGAAATCATGCTGACCGGACCGATCCCCGCGACGCACAAAATCCTCGAGAAGGCCGGACTTGCTCTCGACGACATCGACGCGTACGAGGTCAACGAGGCGTTCGCGCCGGTACCGCTCGCGTGGGCGGCAGAGTTCGATGCGGACCCGGCCAAGCTCAACCCCCGGGGCGGCGCGATTGCCCTCGGCCATCCCCTCGGCGGCTCCGGGACACGGTTGCTGGCGACACTGGTCAACTATCTCGAGGACACCGGCGGCCGCTACGGCCTCCAGATCATGTGTGAAGGCGGCGGAATGGCCAACGCGACCATCATCGAACGCCTCGGCTGACACCGTAACGGCCCAGTCGCCAGTTGTTGGATTGCCGGCAATCCGGGGGGGGCAACGACTCACCAATCGAATTCCGATGACAACGATCCGACTCCGAAGGTGCGTTGTCGCGTTGCCAGGGGCCAGTCACTACGATAGGGGCATGGCGGCTTCGTTCTCGAATGGTCTCAACGGCACCGAACCCCGGGCCGGCAGGCGCAATCTCAAAGGTGACATGCGAGAGCAAGCGATCCTCAAAGGGGCATATGAAACCCTGCGCACCCAGTCGATGCGTACGGTCTCGATCGATGACCTCACCAAGAGTGCAGGATTGTCGCGATCCTCCTTCTATTTCTATTTCGAATCCAAGTGGCAGGTGCTTTCGGCGCTTCTGTCGAGCGTTACCGACGATGTTTTCAAAGCATCCACAATGATTTTCGATCGGCCGGCCGGTGTTCCGCCGGAGGTCGCGATAGAGCACGCGGTCTCCGAAGTTATAGACGTATGGGAGAAGCACGGTCATATTCTTCGCGAAGTCGGTGATGCCGCGGCGGCGGAACCTGCCCTACAGGCGCAGTGGGACAAAATCCTGGGTGGATTCATCGATGCTGCCGCCGCCGCTATCGAGCGCGACAGATCCGCGGGTGTGGCTATCGACGGCCCGCCGGCCCGTTCGCTGGCGGCAGCGCTCATGTGGATGGGTGAGAGGAACCTCGGCCTCATGAGCATGCGCAGCGAGAATGCGATCCGCATGGAAGATATGGTCGAGACGGTGACGACCGTGTGGCTGAGAACAGTGTTCGGCCTCGAATACGCGGGAACCACGAAAAATACCTGAGCGGTGGTTTTATCCCCGGTAACGCCGATTCGAATAGATCGATCGCAGCGAACCGACTTCCGAGAGAGCGGTTCGCTGCGATTGGTACGTATTCAGTTGGCATCGCTGTTGGGCACACACCGAGTCCGCCGAAATACTCGTACTGTGCAACTCGGCAGAGGAATGACTTTACTGCTGTTGATCCGCGGCCATTTTCGCCATGTTCAACCCAGGCATAAGCATATGGCCGCCGTCGACGAGCATCTCCAGTCCGGTTGTCCAACGTGACTCGTCGGATGCCAGCCACAGTACGGCGTCGCTCATGGCGCGCGGAGGGAGCAGTCCGACGTCGCGCAGGACGGACCAGTACTTTGCACCTTGGAGATCCTCTTTGACCCCCTGTCCGGGGCCCTTGCCGGAACAGAGGTCGTAGCCCCCCTGCCAATCGAGCGCAGGGGTGTCGGTCGGCCCTGGAAGCAGGATATTGACCCTGATCCCGTACTGCCCGAACTCGAGCGCGGCACTCTTGGCGAGACCGATAACACCGTGTTTCGAGGCGACGTAGTGCACATAGTGCGGCGACCCCTCAACGCCGTTTCCGGAGGATGTGACGATAATCGAACCGCCACCCCGCGCCTTGATCGCCGGCGCGACAGCTTTCAGCGTTCGCCATACTCCGGTGATGTTGACGTCGAGAACCGCCGCGAACTCGTCTTCGGGAATATCTGCGAACGGGCGAACTGTCCAGATACCGGCATTCGCGACGGCAACGTCCAGGCCGCCGAATGCTTTCACGCCCTCGGCGACCAGATTATCGATCGATGACTGCTTTCGGACGTCTCCTTCGTGGGCAATGATACGCCGACCCAATCCCTCGACCTCTTTGACGGTGATCTGGAGTTCTTCACGCGATCCAGTGGGATAGGGGAGACCGGTGTCGGGTGGGCAGTCGAGGGCAAGAATGTCAGCCCCTTCTTCGGCGAGGCGAACTGCGTGCGCCCGCCCCATTCCACGCGCCGCTCCGGTCACCAGGGCGACTTTTCCATCCATTCTTCCCATTATATTCTCCTCTTTGAGTGGGATTGTCGTAAATTATTGCTGCTGTGCGGTTTCGCGCTACCCGGTCGGAGTGATCAGCTGTAGCAGGACATTGATTCCAGGAGGCTCGGTCCAGATATGATCCGAGCCGGCGATCTGGAATGGTGCGCTGATCGGATCGGGCCGGCCGGGTCCTCGGATAGTGCATCCGCTCAGTTCGACGTCGCTCAGGGCCTTACCGAACCGGAGAGCGATATGATCAATTTTCGCCGATGCACCGCCGAGTGCGCGATCGAGGGCCTTCGGCTCATCTATCGTGTACAGCTCGATATATGCCGAGTCCAAGGCCAGAAAAGTTGCGCGGATATCGAGCGAGGGAGCTTCGAACGTGGATGCGACGGACACCCCGAATCTGCTCCGCCACTGGGCCAGTGTGTGTTCCATATCGCGAACCAGTATTCCGACGTGATCGAGACGCGGGAACTGCACTTCGGCTCCGGTGGCCGAATCCCATGAAAGCTTCGACATCGTCATTGTCTTCCGGCGGCAACGAAATGCGGTGCGACACCCTGGCGGGGTTCGGTCCAACGCTGGGTGATCACCTTCGCCTTGGTGTAGAACCGATAGGCGTCATAGTTCAGCCCGTCATCACCGAAGCGTGAGTCGCCCCATCCGCCGAAACCGAACCACGAAATCGGTACCGGAATAGGGACATTGATCCCGACGCTTCCTGCCCGTACATTGTGGGCGAACCGGCGTCCCGCTACACCGCTCGCGGTGAAGATCGACGCGCCGTTTCCGTATGGGCTCGCGTTGACGACGCGCAGAGCCTCCTCGAGATCGTCGACGCGAACCACGCTGAGGACCGGGCCGAAGATCTCCTCTTTGTAGAGGTCGCTGTCTGTCCGGACATGGTCGACCAGACTTGGGCCGATGAAGTTCCCCGCGGCCTCGGTGCTGAACTCCCGGCCGTCTACGACGACGGTGCCGCCTTGGTCGGCAGCTACCTCGAGGGCGCCGCGGACTCGTTCGATGGCGGTCTCCGAGATCAGTGGCCCCATATCGGAACCATCCGCGTCTCCCGGCCCCGTACGGAAGGCCTCGGCTCGTCGAGCGGTCTCCGCGACCAGTCGGTCGGCAATGTCGCCGACAGCCACGGCCACGGTTACCGCCATGCATCGCTGACCGGCAGCGCCATATGCCGCCGATACCAGCGCATCCGCAGCCGCGTCCAGGTCGGCGTCGGGCATCACGACCAAGTGATTGTTCGCCCCGCCCAATGCCTGCACCTTCTTGCCGGCCTCGGCGGAGCGGCGGTAGATCTCACGGGCGACCGGAGTGGAGCCGACGAAAGAAATCGCGGCGACGCCGGGATGGCTGATCAGTGCGTTCACTGCGTCGACTCCGCCGTGCACGACGTTGAAGACACCGTTGGGCAGGCCGGCCTCGGCGAACAGTTGCGCCAGTCGCACGGAGGCCGATGGCACCTTCTCGCTCGGTTTGAGAACGAACGAGTTGCCGCACGCGATCGCTGCCGCGAACATCGACACCGGCACCATAACGGGGAAGTTGAACGGTGTGATGCCGGCACACACTCCTAACGGTTGGCGGAAGGAGTATGTGTCGACGCCTCGGGAGACTTGTTCTGCGAACTCGCCTTTGAGTTGTTGAACTGCGGACGTCGCAACCTCGACGGCTTCGACAGAACGGGCCACCTCGCCCCTCGCGTCGGCAAGAGTCTTTCCTTGCTCAGCGGTGATGATAGATGCGAGTTCTTCCGTGTGTTCCAGCAGAAGTGCGCGAAATGCCAGGAGGATCGTCGCCCGAACGGGGGTCGGCGTCGATGCCCACGCTTCCGCTGCGCTCTGTGCGCCGGCAACAGCCTTGTCGACCACGTCGGCGCCGCCCAGCTCGACCGTCCGCAATGCACGACCTGTCGCGGGGTCTACGATTTCCGATTGTGCCGCGCCCGCGCAACTCACGGAAGCGCCGTCGATCCAGTGCGGAACGGTTTCGAGATGGACACCGTTGGTAGTCACAGATACTCCAAATCAGCGAAGTGGCGAAGTGTTGCTCGAATGATCAGGCCTGCGTCTCCCGGGGATGGGGCAGTTCGGGGAACATTTCCAGGCCGTAATTGGTCTTGAGGTTCTCCACCTCTGCCGCGAGCTGTTCGGGAGTGCGCAATTCTCGATCGCGGGCTTCGTAGAAGTACTTGTCGATGCCGCCGCCGGGCTCGAAACTGCCGGCCGGTCCCGGCACGAAAACGACGAGAATCCTCGCCTCTTCTCCGATGACCTCATAAGTGTGCCGCTGGTCCTTGCGTCCCCACACAAACTGCCCTGCGCCCGCACTGTAGGACCCTGCTTCGGTGTGAATTTTGATCTCACCGCTCATCACGAAGAAGCCTTCTTCTTCGCGGTGATGAATATGCCAAACCGGTTCGGTTCCACGAACCCAGTTCGTTTCGATGACGATCAACTGACCTTGGGTGGTTTCTCCGGTCGCATGAATCCAGAAATCCACCCCGGTCATGAAATCGCCGGTCATGGTGAAATGCACGTCCTCGCGATGCGAGACGTAACTCTCCCCGTTTCGGGTCGTCGACGGCTGGATCTGATCGACACCGGACTCGATGGTCATGGGGGATCCTTTCGTTCACTCGCCGTGGCGAGTAGCTGATATCTGGCGTGGTAGAAGTGAGACTAGACTCACCGTCGATTAAAGTCAACGAGGTGTCCAGAGTTCTGAATCCGCCGTTCGGGGCGGTCGATGCCGTGGTGGCAGCCGGGGTTCCGTGGTCTTGAACGTGTGTTCGACACTGTGTTGACAACTATCGACATTGAGTGCAGAATCCCTTCACCCGCATGCGCTGCAGGCGCCGAGTCTGTGGGGACCACGACTTCGATAAGGACTGATGACGATGCAGGAAGCGGATAATTGCCGCGTGGACGATCGTGCGGTTCGGTAATGGCAAAAGCAGAATTGGATGCACAGGTGCGAGAACTGCTCGCTTCACTTTCCGCAAACCCACCAGCACTGCCCTGGGATGTATCGATCGACTCCTACAGATCCGCTGGTGAGAAGTTGGTTGCGCTGGCAGGTGAGCCGAGTGCCGAATGCGACGTGCGAGATTTCGAAATCCACCTTCCCGGGAGGGTTGTCCGGGCGCGCAGTTATCGACCGAAAGGCGCGGTAGGTGCCGTACCCGGTGTCGTCTACTTTCATGGCGGCGGATTCGTCAGAGGCAGTCTCGAATCACATGACCGGTTGTGCCGTGAGTTGAGTATCCGGGGCGGGTTCGGTGTCATCGCTGTCGCGTATCGACTCGCTCCCGAGGCAACCTTTCCCAGCGCTCATGACGACGCGATGGACTGCTTCTGCTGGGTGTCGGATCACTCCGATGAATTGCGTATCGACAGCAATGCACTGGCGGTTGCCGGTGACTCGGCCGGAGCGATGCTCGCGGCGGCTACCGCGGTGGGCATCGGGGACCGCGCCGGCGGTGCAATGGTGAAGGCGCAAGGGCTCCTGTGCCCGGTGCTCGATGCAACCCTCTCGAGTGCTTCTGTCGAGCGATACAGTCAGGCGCCGATTTTGCCACGCTCTGTTCTGGAATGGTGTATCGATCAGTATTTCCCGAATGCGCAAACTCGACGGTCCCCGGCCGCATCACCATTGATGAAGGAAAGCCTGGCGGGATCTCCTCCCGCGCTGATTTTCAGCGCGGAAGTAGATCCGGTGTCAGATGATGCTCGGCGCTATTCGGCCGATTTGGAGACTGCGGGTGTCGGGTCCGAGCTCCGCGAGTATGCGGGGATGCCGCATAGCTTCTTCCTGATGGCCGGCGTACTGGAGGAGGGTGAACGCGCCATCGTCAGCTTCGCGGAGAAGTTCTCCAGGTTGCTGCGCTAGCCGGGTGTGGAGGGCGCTCGTCGGTGCCGGTATGGCCGGGGCGAGAGGTGGTCGCAGACATCCGAGTGACGGACCGGCAGTGGAGGTACTGCCGGGTCGTCGGTGGCCTGGCCGTGCTGTGCGGTTCAGGCTCGGTGCATCGCGTACCTGGTCGGAAAGTGCCTACACGCCAGAGCTCATCGCGCGGGACCCGAACGGCCCGCTACGACCACGGTCTGAGCGCAAAGACCCGTTCGGGGCCGGTGACCCAGAATCTGCAGCTCCGGATGCGCTCGCGGATAAAGTGGGGACACGCCCCGAGACCACGAGCGCATCGAGACTGCGTGGTGGAAGCTGCGGCAGATGGTCTCAGCGAGAAACTCCGTCGATGGTTTCGGTCGCGTCGGTGAGTACTTTGATCACGACCTTCCCCCTGTTTTCGCCTGCGAGACTGCGATTGAGGGTGTGTCGCGCATTCTCCAGGCCGTCGACCACGGTCTCCTCGGCGCGCAAGGCGCCGACGTCGAGATCCTGTGACAGCTGCCCGATGATCTCGCCGTACCGATCGACATGATCGAAAACGATGAAACCTCGCAGGGTGGCACGCTGCATCAGTAGTTGACTGAGGTTACGTAGACCGCGCGGGGTGCCGGTGGAATTGTAGTCGTTGTACTCGGATATCAGACCGCAGAGCGTGATTCGCGCACCGATGTTGAGTCGACCGAGTACATGATCCATGATCTCTCCGCCCACGTTCTCGAAATCCACGTCGATTCCGTCGGGGGTGGCGAGATCGAGTTGCGCCTGCCAGTTATCGGCATGCCGATCGACGCAGGCATCGAAGCCCAACTCTTCTACCAGGTACCGGCATTTCTCGGCACCGCCGGCGATCCCGACCACCCGGGCTCCCCGGCGCTTCGCGAGCTGGCCGGCGACGGACCCCACTGCTCCCGCCGCACCCGAGACGAAGAACGTCTCACCCGGCTTCGGATCGCCGAACTCGACTCCGAGGAAGGCCGATATTCCGGTGTGGCCCAGTACTCCGACGAACGCGGGGAGAGGGGCGGGCAACGGATCGGGTAGGACCGTGAACGGCATATCCTCCCTCGCTGCATCGGCCACGCAGTAGTCCTGCCAACCCGTCAATCCCACGACAAACGCGCCGACCGGGAGATCCTCGCGCATGCTGGCTACTACCTGCCCCACGCCGGCGCCCCGCATAACGGCGTCGAGCTCGACCGGAGGTATGTAGGAACGCATCGCGCTCATCCACACCCGATTGGTGGGGTCCACAGACAGATAGTGCGTGCGGATGAGCGCCTGCCCTTCGGAAATCTCGGTGACCGGCTCTTCGGTCCACTCGAGATTCGCCGCTGTTACTTCTCCCTCTGGTCGACTCCGCAATCGATACAGCCGATTGGTCAATGTGCTCATCACGTCTCCTAAAAGCCGAATGCAAGGTTGAGATGCGGGATGCCACCGCCGGGATCCACGTCCGCAGTCGATGCGCGGCGGCTCGCAGGCCGAACCAGACCCTGAGACTAGACTCACAGTGGAGCATAGTCAACACATTGTCGATTTGCGGAACTGTGGCCCATTTCCGGCTATCGACAGTGTGTTGACTATCACCGACAGTTCGGGCATTCTCTGACTCTACGGCGACTGGCAATCGGTCGTGACCAGGCCGCACAGAAGGAGGCGACTGTGAGTACACAAGCGGAAAATCGCAAGGTAGTAGACAGTTTTTGGAGTGATCTCGAGGGTGGGCCGCCGACCGGGGCAGAGCTCGAGGAGTGGAAGGGCTGGTTCGCAGAAGACGCAGTCTGGGAAATGCCCTTCGCTCCCGAGCCGCTCGCGAAGTCGGTACCCGGCCGCGCGCTGATCGGCCACTTCGTCGACTGGTTTTTCGGATCCGTTCCCGATCTGGCGATCGATTCACTGGTCGTCCACGACACGACAGATCCCGAGCTCTTTGTTCTCGAGCTGCAGGGTCGGGCAACCGTCGTGCAGAACGGGAATATCTACGCGAACACCTACTGCACGCACATGCGGATCAGAGACGGCAAGGTCACGTTGATTCGCGAGTACTTCGATCCGAATATCGTCGAACAAGCCTTCGGCACCGAGCTCATCGCCGAAGGCATGTCGACAGTTATGGCCGCCGCGGGCCTGGAGGTCACCAAGTGAAGCTCATCCCAGAATTCTCCTACACGGCGGAGTTGGGTGCGCCGCAGATCGTCGGTCCCGGACCGTACGGTCTGCGGCAGGTACTCCCTGTGACAGGCGGCACCGTGATGGGCGATCGACTCAGCGGGCATGCGGCCATCGGCGGCGGCGACTGGCTCCTCGCCGGCGATGACGGATTCGGGCGATTGGACGTGCGCGCGCAGTTCGATACGAACGACGGTGCCGTCATCTACATGAGCTACCAAGGACTGGTCGAGGTCACCGAAGCGGCTGAAGCTGCCCTGACAGGGGGAGATTCGAGTACGAAGTTCGGCGATCACTACTTCGTGACGACTCCTCGGCTCGAGAGCGGTGACCCCAGGTACGGCTGGGTCAACCAGACCATCTTCGTCGGACAGGGTCGCATCACACCGGGTCCCGTGATCGAGTTCCAGGTCTTTCGGGTAGCCCTCCAGTAGCGCGAACGGGACAACCAGTGGGCCGCACATACTTACTGCAGTTGCGATGTGCGGCCCACGCTTCCATACGGCCACAGCGGCCCTCGCTGCTCCTGCCGCAGTCGACAGGAATCCGATTCGAGCCGATCGTGTCAACGCGGAGCGGACCGAGTCGGCCGGTTAGGGCCGCGGGGTTTCTCCAAGCGGCGTTTCGTCGAGTCCGCCCACGAGCTTCCGACCCTATCGAGCCGGCCGAGCCGCCGGCGCATCCGAATGCCTCGTGGCGCCACCCAGATCCAATAAGGAATACGCCTCCATGTCTTCGAATCTCGCAAACAATCTCATCGACACCGCTCGCTCCCTGGGCGACCGGCCGGCCATCCGACTCGACAACACCACGCTGAACTATTCGGAACTCGAGCGAGCAGCCGCAGCCGTGGCGGGCGATCTGCAAGCTCGGGGCATCCAGGCCGGTGATCGTGTCGGCATCGTGCTGCCGAATGTGCCGGCGTTTCCTGTCCTCTTCTACGGAGTCCTGATGGCGGGCGCCGTCGCGGTGCCGATGAACCCCCTGCTGAAGGCACGCGAGGTCGCATATTACCTGGAAGACTCCGGGATGTCCCTCGTCTACGGCTCTCGGGCAGCGGGCAGCGTGGTGTCGGAAGCCGCACGCGACGCGGGCATCCCGGCGTTGCTGGTCGATGACCTGGGCCCGGCCGCAGCGGATCTTCTCGGTCGCCCGGTCACCGAACCCGTGCTGCGCCGCCGGGACGACACCGCTGTGCTGCTCTACACCTCCGGCACGACGGGCAATCCCAAAGGCGCGGAACTCACTCATGACAACATGTCGACGAATGCTGCCACCACCGTCGATACGCTCATCCAGACAACTCCGGATGACGTCGTCCTGGGATGCTTGCCGCTGTTCCATGTGTTCGGACTGACTTGTGGATTGAACGCCGTGGTGAAGTCGGGAGCCCTGCTCACGCTGATTCCCAGGTTCGATGCGGAAACTGCGCTGCGAGTTCTGGTGCGGGACAAGGTGACGGTTATGGAGGGCGTTCCCACCATGTACTCGGCGCTGCTGAATATGCCCCAGGCCGATTCCGCAGATCTCTCGAATCTCCGCTGCTGCATCGTCGGAGGCGCGCCGATGCCCGTCGAGGTCTTGAAGTCCTTCGAGGAAAAGTTCGGGTGCGAGGTATACGAAGGCTATGGACTCTCGGAAACCGCGCCGATCGCTTGTTTCAACCGGCCCGGAACGCCGCGCAAGCCCGGAACGATCGGAATTCCGGTCCGCGGTTGCCTGCTTCGCCTGGTCGATGACAACGGCAATGAACTGCACGAACCCGATCAGCCCGGAGAGATCGAGATCAAGGGCGAGAACGTGATGAAGGGATATTGGGGCCGCCCGAGGGCGACCGAGGAATCCATCGTGGACGGCTGGTTCCGTACCGGGGACATCGCGACGCGAGATCGCGATGGCTACTACACCATCGTGGACCGGAAGAAGGATCTCATCATCAGAGGTGGATACAACGTGTATCCACGCGAAGTAGAGGAGGTCCTGTACGAGCACCCGGCCGTTGCCGAGGCGGCCGTGATCGGGATCGAAGACGCCCATTTCGGGGAACAAATCGGAGCCGCTGTGTCACTCAAGCGCGGTGCGCATGCCGACGCTGCCGAAATAATCGACTTCGTTCGGGAACGCATGGCGGACTACAAGTATCCCCGCCGGGTCTGGTTCGTCCCCAGCCTACCCAAAGGACCCACGGGCAAGATTCTACGCAGGAGCGTCGAGCCCCCGGCCTGATGAGGCCGGCGTCATGCGGCCGGGCACTCGGGCTGTGAATTCCGGTCGACGGAGGCTGTCAGGCGGAACAACCGCTCCGCATAGCCGTGGATCCGCACCAGCACGAACGCGACGATCCCCGGCACCCAGTACGCCGGGCACCGTCAGCAGCGGGCCGAGTTCGTCCGGCGCCCGCACCTGCCCGCCGGTGGGCTGACCGTCACCGGCGGCCCGGCGACTTCTTCCTAGGGCAGCAGCGTAGTCAGCGCCGCCACCGGGTTCACCGTGCCCCAGCCGAGCCCCGGCAGCGCCGCGGCGGAGTGGTCGGCGGTGGCTTCCAGCCGGTGCTCGACCTGCACCGTGGTCAGCGCCGGGCGGTACGCCGCACGAGGCCCAGACGCGGCGAGCGTGGCGTCCGGGACAGTGGTGCCGGCCGACAGACTGCCGACCTGGCCACCGGAATCGACCGCCCTGCGGCGACAGTTCGTGCCGGCTCGCGGGCGCGGTTGACTCACGCGTCCGGCCGGGCGGCAATCCCGTCGAGGACGATGCCGAGATGCCGTTCGAACCGCTGGTCGCCGTCGTCCTGGAAATGCCCGGCTTCCTTCACCAGTGGCGCGCCTTCGCCGAGCCAGGCGTCACGCTCGGTGGCCGAGTAGCGCGTCGGATCGGTCGCGGCGGACTGGCGCCGCTCCTGTTCCTCGATGACGAAGCCGACGACGAACGCGGTGACCACGTCGAGGGCGTCGTCGGCGGCGCCGGGCTTCCAGCCCGCTGCGGCCCAGCGTTCGAACAACGGCTCCTTCATGCGGACCACGTTCGGGTCGGTGATA
>NZ_JARWPM010000423.1 GCF_029869215.1 Nocardia carnea | reverse complement strand
TGGGGCTGTGCGCGGGCGTTGGGTGCCGCTGCGCCCCCCCCCCCCCCCCCCCCCCCCCGCCCCCGGCCCCGCCCCCGGCCGGCCGCCGCGCCCCCCCCCCCCCCCCCCCCCCCCCCCCCCCCCGATCGGGTGGTTGCCTGTTCCGGCTTACCGTGCGGGTACGGCGATCGTGTCGCGGAGATCCTGGCCGCTGGTCTCCTTGATGCGGTGGATGGAGGCGATCGTGACCAGTCCGCAGCACATCGCGAGGATGATCAGCGGGACGCTGGTCGGACCACCGGCCAGCAGCGCGCTCGCGAGCAGCGGGGTGAAACCGCCACCGATCAATGCTGCCAGCTGGTAGCCCATGGACGCGCCGGTGTAGCGCACCGACGTACCGAACATCTCCGACAACAGCGCGCCGAGCGGGGCGAACATCGCGGATTGGACCACTTGGCCCAGCATCATGGCCAGGATCAGCAGCGGCACCGAACCGGTATCGACGAGTGCGTACATCGGCCAGGCCAATACCACGATGGCGACCGCTCCCGTCAGCACCACCGGCCGCCGTCCGACACGATCGGACAGGGCGGAGAACAGCGGAATGGCGACGAGCGCGGTGCTTGCGGTGAACAGGAGACCGGTGACAGCACTGGACCGTTCGTAGCCGGTCGAGGTGGCGTAGCTGATCATGTACGTACTGATCAGTGCGGTGAGCGCGAAGGGGCCGATACCGACGCCGCAGGCCAGCAGCAGGTTGCCCGGCCGGCGCAGGACCGACAGCAACGGGATCTGTGGCTTCTCCTCGGTGTCCTCGGCTGCGCGGAACACCGGACTCTCGGTGACACCGATTCGCGTGTACAGACCCGCCGCCAGCAAAACGATGCTGGCCAGGAAGGGGATTCGCCAGCCCCACGACAGCAGGTCTTCCTCGGGCAGCATGGCAACCACGGCCACCACCGCGCTGGAGAGCAACGAGCCGATCGGCGAGCCCATCTGCATGACGCCGTTCCAGAAGCCACGCCTGGACGGTTCGGCGTGCTCGGTGACCATCAAGGTGGCCCCGCCCCATTCGCCGCCGATCGCAATGCCCTGGACGACGCGCAGCAATACCAGCAGCAAGGGTGCGATGATGCCGACAGCCTGGTAGGTGGGTAGTACACCGATGAGGAAACTCGCGACACCCATCATCGCCATGGTCAGTACGAGCATCTTCTTACGACCGATACGGTCGCCGAAATGCCCGAACACGATGCCACCGATCGGCCGGGCGACATAGCCGGCGGCCAGGGTGCCGAAGGCAGCGATCGTACCCAGCGCCGGGTTCGAGTCCGGGAAGAACACCTTGTTGAACACCAGCGCGGTCATGGTGCTGTAGAGCAGGAAATCGTAGTACTCGATAGCGGTACCGAGCAGGCTGGAGGCCGCGACCCGGCGCAGCTGCGCGGGGTCGGTGGAAACGGATTCCGGACCGGGTGCCGAACTCATGGAAGGTCCTTCCTCGGAAGTGATCAGGGCCTCATCTTGAACGGCGAACTCCGAGACGTCTGCGTTCTTTCCTGGTCAGTGGAATTCGCATTCGGCCGCGGCAGGTGGGAGCGCATTCCCGGCAACGTTCCGGTGGTTGAGATACTCGCCCGCCGTCCGGCATGACCGGGCTTATCGTCTTCGGCACAGCGCGGGGCGCATACCAACTGCCCGGGCGGGCCGAGGCTGTACGCCCGACATCATTGCCAGCGGATCAGGAAGAACAGACTCATGAGCAACGAGATACTCGAGCGGGTCCGGCCGCTGCTGCCGGCGATCCGGGAGCGTGCCGCCGAAGCCGACCGGCAGCGGCGGGTACCCGCCGAGACCATTCGCGAACTACAGGACGCCGGTGTTTTCAAACTGCTGCAACCCAAACGGTACGGCGGGTACGAAAGCAATCCGGCGGACCTGTACGCGGTGGTGCGCGAGGTGGCCGCGGCCTGCCCGTCCACCGGCTGGGTGACCTCTGTCGTCGGGGTCCATCCCTGGCAGATCTCGTTGTTCGACGAAGCGGCCCAGGACGATGTGTGGAAGGAAACGCCGGATGCGCTGGTGTCGTCGTCCTATGCCCCCACCGGCACGCTGACCGAAGTCGAGGGCGGCTATCGGCTGACCGGCCGGTGGAGTTTCTCCAGCGGTAGCGACCACTGCCAGTGGGTACTGCTCGGCACGCTGTGCCCGGGTAAGAACGGCGCGCCGCCGGAGTACCTCACCGCACTCGTACCGCGCGCCGACTATGCGGTCGAGGACGTCTGGAATGTCGTCGGCCTCTCCGGAACCGGAAGCAACGATATCGTCATCCACGATGCGTTCGTGCCCAAACATCGCGCCTACAGTTCGCTCGAGCAGAACGAACTGCGAGGCCCGGGGCAGCAGGTCAATACCGCTCCGATGTACAAGTTGCCGTTCGGGATGGTGTTCTCCTACGCGATCACCCATGCCATCATCGGCTGTGCCGAAGGCGCTTATACCGCCCACGTCGAACGGATGAAGGAACGGGTACGCCTTTCCTACGGTGGGCAGAAAGTGTCCGGGGATCCGTTCGCGCATGTCCGGGTCGCCCGGGCCGCCGGTGAGATCGAGGCCGCTGTGCTGACGTTGGACTACAACCTCGCCGAGCAGACGCGTTACGTCGAAGCCGGCGAAGAGATCCCCGAACGGGTGCGCTTGCGCGCCCGGCGCGACCAGGTATTGGGTACCGAACGCTCGTTGCACGCGATCGAGATGCTGTTCGAGAACTCGGGCGGACACTCGATCAAGCGGGACAACCCGATCGAACGGCACTGGCGGGACGCACACGCCGGAAGCGTGCACGTGATCAACGATGTCGAGCGCGCGCTGGCGATGTACGGCCGCGGGGAGTTCGGCGTGCCGATCGACGAGGGAATGTACTGATCATGGGCTACGACCTCGGCCAACTCCATCATGTCGGGATCGTGGTCGACGACCTCGAGGAATCGGCCGTGGCGCTGCGGAAGCTCTACGGAGTGGACGTCGCACTCTTCGCGGAAGGCCGTTACCCCTGCCTGATCGACGGGGTCCGGTACGACACGGTGCAGCGCATGGGCCTGTCCGCGGGTCCCCCGTTCGTCGAACTGATTCGCACGGTGCCGGATTCGCCGGTGTGGCAGCCGCGTCCCGGTATCCACCATCTGGGTTTCGTGGTCGACGATCTCGTCGCCGCGTCGGCGGACCTGGCCGCGCGTGGCGCCCCGCTGTGGATGTCCGGTGGGCACGACGGGGTATCCCCTGGAAGCGCTGTCTACCACCGGGATCCGCTCGGCCAGGTGATCGAACTGCTGGACCGGGCGACCGCGGACCGTCTCGCCGCTCGGCGGGCCTCCGCGGAGCCGGGCGGTCGGCACCGCGCGGAGTAGCGCATACCGAAAGGCAGATGGGCTCGCCGTTTTCATCACGACAACGGCGAGTCCTTCTGTTTTCCGCTGACCGGAAAACCTGGGTGAAGATTCGGAGCTCCCGTTCCACACTCGCGGTGTCGGCTCGAATGGAAGGAATCACCGCATGCGGGATGTCGGAGGAGATCTACTCGGTCTGAGTGCCAAGGTCGTACTCGTCACCGGGGCCGCACATGGGCAGGGTGCCGCACATGCCCGGCAGTTGTCGGCGCTCGGCGCGACGGTGGTGCTCGCCGACCTCGATGCGGCGGCACTCGCGCGGACCGCGGCGGACCTGACCGGGCCCCGTCTGGCGGTCGAGTTGGATGTCCGGGACGCCGGGGCATGGCGCGCGGCCGTGGACGCGGCGGTGAGCCGGTTCGGACGGGTCGATGTGCTGGTGAACAATGCCGGCGTGCTGCGCAAGGCGCCGCTCGCGGAGCTGTCGGAGGCCGACCTGCGATTCGTCCTGGATGTCGATCTGATCGGTGCGGTCCTGGGTATGCAGGCCGTGCTACCCGCGATGGGGGCCGGTGGTTCGATCATCAATATCGCTTCCACGGCGGCGCTGACCGGCTACGGGGACGCGCCGGCCTATGCCGCGGCGAAATGGGGATTGCGGGGCGTGACGCGGTCGGTGGCGAAAGAGCTGGGCAGCCGCGGGATTCGGGTGAACACCATTTGTCCCGGTGCGATCGACACGGCCATGGTGTCGGAGGAGACCCGCAGCGGCCGGGGCGCAGTGGAGCGGTTGCCGATCCCCCGGGTCGGGCGCCCCGAGGAGGTCTCCGCGCTGGTTGCCTATCTGGCGAGCGATGCCAGCGGTTACTGCACGGGGCAGGACTTCGTGATCGACGGTGGGCAGACCGCGTAGTTCGGGTCTGTTTCCCCGCGGCTGTGAGCTGCTTTACAGCTGCGCGATCCTGTGGCTACACTCACATGTGTCACAATCTGACACATAGGCAGAAGCTGACCCAGTCAGCTGGAGGTGTGCATGGCAACGGCGCGAATCGGCGAAACCCCCACGGCGATGATCGACCGAGTGGCGTCGATACTGGAAACCTTCGTCGGGCAGCGGCCCTTGACCTTGGCGGAGGTGGCGCGCTGTTCGGGCCTGCCGAGGTCCTCGGCGCATCGCATCCTGCAACGCCTCGTCGAACTCGGCTGGGTGGAGCGCAACGAGTTCAAATACGCGCTGGGGCACCGCATGTTCGAGCTGGGTACGCAGTTCACCCGGCAGCGCAGTGTGCACCGAGCGGCGTTACCGGTGCTGACCGAACTGCATCGCCGGACCGGTCTCACCGCTCATCTGAGCATGCTGACCGGCGCGGAGATTCTTCACCTCGACCGTGTCGGTGTGTGGCCGGGAGATGCCGGCGAATGGGGCGTGGGGGCGCGGCAACCCGCCGTCCGAACTGCTGCGGGGAGGGCGCTACTGGCCGCTGTCCCCAGGGATGAATGGCCGGATATCGACTTCGGTGCGGCTCCCACCTGCTACACCGTGTGTTCGCCCGTCCAGCTCGACCGCGACCTGGACCGAACGCGGGATCGCGGCGGAGTGGCGGTAGACGCGCAAGGGTGCGCACTGGGCGTGACAGTGGTGGCGGCGCCGATCGCCACCGGCGAGGGCGGGTACTTCGCGCTGTCTCTGTGTGGCCCGACCAAATCTGTCCGGACCGAGACGGTGATCTCCGATGTGCGGCGCGCCGCGGGGGTGGTGTGGCGCAATGCCTCTGGAATGCCACCGCTGCGCGTCCGCCCCGCCGAGGGCCGGACGGTCGCGCCCTTCACGCGGACAGCGCGGCCCGTCGGGACGGCATGGTCACCGGATATCGCGCCTCTCGTCGGATGATCCGCGGAGCTGCGTGATCCCTCGGCTGTACTGATTGTGTCAGTATCGGTTCGCGTAGCAGGGTATTCGCAGGCAACGATCCGCCGGCCGGGACGCGTAGTACTTCCGATCACCTACCAGGTAGCGCAGACAACCGGTCCCGCGCGACGAACGATATTCGCCGCGCCGGGGCCGGTGTACGGCCGTCACAGGATTGCTCGAGCCCTATGCGGTGACCGCGTACTCGGTGGCCCCTCCGGACTCGGCTTCGGCCGGTTCGGTCGGAAAGTGGCACGCGACGTAGTGCTCTGGCCTGACCTCCCGGATCTCCGGCTGGGTCTCGGCACACAATGCGGTGGCCCGCGGGCAGCGGGTCCGGAACCTGCAGCCCGAGGGGGGATCGTGCGGTGAGGGCAGATCGCCGGTCAGGGTGAGCGTGCTCGGGGGAACCTGGGGGTCGGGTTCGGGCACCGCCGAGAGCAGAGCGGCGGTGTAGGGGTGTGCGGGTTGTGCGTAGAGCGCATCGGGTGCGGCGATCTCGCAGATCTTGCCCAGGTACATGACGACCACCCGATCGCTGATGTTCTTCACCACGGCGAGATCGTGGGCGATGAACAGCAGGCTGAGATCGTAGCGTTCCTTCATATCCTCGAGCAGATTGAGAATCTGCGCCTGGACGGAGACGTCGAGGGCCGAAACCGGTTCGTCGCAGATCACCACTTCCGGTTCGACGACCATCGCGCGGGCGATGGAGATCCGCTGGCACTGGCCACCGGAGAACTCGTGGGGCCGCCGGTCTCCCGCCGTCTTCGGATCGAGACCGACCGATTCGAGGATGTCCTCGACCATCTCGGCCCGGCGGGCACGGCTGTGCCGGCGGGCGACTTCCAGCCCCTCGGCCACGATATGGCGGACCTTGCGCAGCGGATTCAACGAGGAGATCGGATCCTGGAAGATCATCTGAATCGGCCGGCGCACCGAGCGCAGCTTCCGTGCGGACTCGGTGGTGAGATCGGTGCCTTTGAACAGCACCTGTCCCGAGGTGGGGGGTGGAAGTTGCATGATCGCCTTGGCGAGCGTCGATTTCCCGCAGCCGGATTCGCCGACGAGGCCGAGCGTCTCCCCGCGTCGGATATCCAGGCTCACATCCGATACGGCGTGCACCTTGCCCGAGCGGGCCGTGTGGTACTCGACCACGAGATTGCGGACACTGAGCACCACATCGGTATCGTCGGGGCGCAGGTGGGCAGTTCCCGTTCCGGCCATCAGAGCACACTCCTCGAGTCCAGGGGCAGTCCGGCGGCCGAGGCGCCCGCTGCCGTATTCGTCGCCAGTGCGGCCTCGCCTTCCGGGGTGCCCGCCGGATAGAAGCACGCGACGCGGTGCCGTGGTCCCGCATCCGGCGCGGCCGCCAGGCCGGGTGTTTCGGTCAGGCATCGGGACTGCGCGTACCGGCAGCGCGGTGCGAACGCACAGCCGGGTGGTGGGTCGATGATGGTGGGCGGCCGGCCGGGTATGGCCTCCAGCCGGGTATGACTGGGTGCGGCGAGGCGGGGAATCGACCGGAGCAGCGCCCGCGTGTAGGGGTGCCGGGTGGCGCGGAACAGTTCGTCGGTCGGTGCCTGTTCGACCACTCGTCCCGCGTACATCACGGCGATCTCGTCGGTGCGCCCGGCCACGACCCCGAGATCGTGGGTGATGAGTACCATCGCCATCTCGTTCTCCCGCTGCAATCGGGCCAGCAGCGTCAGGATCTGGTGCTGAACCGTCACGTCGAGCGCCGTGGTGGGTTCGTCGGCGATGAGTAACCGTGGGGAACAGGCGAGGGCCAGGGCGATCACCACGCGTTGCCGCATCCCGCCGGAGAGATTGTGCGGATACTGACCGAGCCTTTTCCGGGCGTCCGGGATACCCACCGAGGTGAGCAGTTCCGCCGCGCGGCGCGCCGCGTCGGCGCGGGACAGCGGGAGATGCCGGCGCAGGGTTTCGGTGAGCTGTGCGCCGATGGTGAGCACGGGGGTCAATGAGGTCATCGGATCCTGGAACACCATGGCGATCCGGGACCCCCAGAGTGCGCGCGCCTGGGCGCGGTCGAGTCCAGCGGTATCGCGGCCCTCGATTTCGATCCGGGAGCCGGGGCGAATAATGCCGTTGCGCGGAAGAATGTTCATCACTGTGCGCGCGAGAACCGATTTGCCCGAACCGGACTCACCGACGATACCGAGCGTGGTGCCGGGCGCGACCGTCAGATCGACTCCGTCGACCGCGCGGACCATACCGCGCGGGGTGTCGAACCATACGCGGAGATCGCTGACGGTGAGTGCGGGTGCCGGAGCGGGTTTCCCGGCCGGACCGGCGTGCGTCTCGACCTTGTCCAGAGATGTCACAGTGACGACTCCCGTCCGATGCGGTCCCGCGCCCAGTCGCCGGTCAGGTTGAGCGACAGCACGGTGAGGAAGAAGAACGCGCCCGGTACCAGCACGAGATACGGGTCCTCGTAGAGGCTTTCCCGCTCGGCCGCGATCATGCCGCCCCAGCTGGGGGCGGGGGGCGGAACGCCGAGCCCGAGGAAACTCAGCGACCCCTCGGCCACCACCAGTGTCGCCGCGACGACGATCGCGAACGAGAACACCGGAAGTGCGACATTGGGCAGAATCTCGCGCACGAGAATACGAAAGGTACTCGCGCCCAGTGACTTCGATGCCGTGACGAATTCACGGCCGGCGAAGGCGATGGTGTTCGCCCGGGCGATGCGCGCGAAGGTCGGCATACCGACCAGCGCGAGACCGATCACCAGTGTTGCGATGCTGGGTTCCAGCACCGCGACCAAGGCGATGAGCAGGATCAGTGGCGGAAACGCGAGGATGGTGTTGGTGCCGATATCGAATGTGACATCGACGCTGCGGCGGAAGAAACCGGCGGTCACACCGAGTACCGTTCCCACGGTCAGCGCCAGCAGTGTCGCGCCGATTGCCACGGAAAGCGAGATCTGGGCGCCGTGGACCACTCGGCTCAGCAGATCCCGCCCGAGGGGGTCGGTGCCCAATAGGTGGGCGGCCTGCCGGAACGGAGGTATCGAGTACTGGTCGGTGATCTTCGCTGGATCGGGCAGCGGGAGCACCGGCGCCGCGACAGCCGCCAGTGTGATCGCGGCGAGCCAGACCGCACCGGCCAGGGCGCCGAAGCCGCGCCGCCGCTTGCGACGAGCGGGCGGTGCGCCCGGGGCCGGCCGGTCAAGTATGGCTTGCGGGGTGGTACTGCCGGATGCGACCGCCTTCTCGGTGGTTGTACTCATGACGTTCTCACTCTCGGGTCGAGCACGGGGTATGCCAGGTCGACCAGCGCGTTGATCAGGACATAGCCCACGGCGACCACCAGGACGATGCCCTGGACCAGCAGATAGTCCCGGGAATTGATGGCGGTGAGGACGAGCGACCCCAGACCGGGGAGCGCGAACAGGGATTCGACGATCACCGTGCCACCGATCAGCCGACCCATCGAGACACCGAGCACGGTCAGCAGCGAAAAGGCCGACGGGCGCAACGCGTGGACGAACAGAATCCGGGCGGTGGGGATACCCCGGGCCCGCGCCGACAGGACGAAATCCTGCTGCAGCGTGGCGACCATATCGTTGCGCAGCAGGCGGATGAAGGCGACAGCCTCGATGGCAGCGAGCGTCGCGACCGGCAATATCAGACCGCTGAGGTGCCGGCCGAGGCCCTCGGACAGCGGTGTCCAGCCCAGTACCGGAAGTGCCTGCAGGCTTACCGCGAACACGAAGACGAGCAGCACGCCGAGCAGGAAGCTGGGAATCGAGAGGGTCACCGAGCACAGGAAGGTGGTGACCCGATCCGCGATCCCGCCCGGCCGGTACCCCGCCCAGACACCGACGGGGACGGCAACGAGCAGCGCCACGAGTATCGACAGACCGGCGAGCTCCAGGGTGACCGGCAGCCGGTCGAGGATGGCATCGGTGACCGGCAGCTGCGACTGCATCGAGCGGCCCAGGTCGCCTTGTAATGCAGACCCCAGCCACTCGACATACCGCTCCAGCAAGGGGCCGTCGAGGCCGAAGCGTTCGGCGGCCGCCGCACGCATCTCCGGAGTGGCGCCCTCGGGCAACAAGGTGGCCAGCGGATCCCCCGGGGTCAACTCCAGCAGCAAGAAGGTCGAAATACTGACCAGCAACAGCACGGCGGCCAGCTTCGCGAGGTACACGACGAGCACACGTCCGGTCAACGGTCCGCCCACCGATACTGCCGGGCGCTGTGGGCACAGGTTGTCATGGTGTCCCTCATTCCTGTATCCACGCCAGTTCGGGGCGCATCCAGTACTGATAGGTCGGTTCGACTCCGTAGATGTCCGCACGAAGGATCAGACTCGTTACGGCCGGCCGCCAATACCGGTAGGCGGTGGTGGCCACCAGTTCCCGGATCGCCGTTTTGTAGGCCCTGTCGGCCACCGCCGGATCGCTGGCGGACTGGGCCTGTTCCAGTGCCCGGTCCACGATCGGGTTCGAATAGTGGGCCGTATTGCCGGAACCCTTGGTGTGGAACACCCGGTACAGGTTCTCGGGGTGCGCGCCACCGAGCGCGTTGAGGATCAGGTCGTACTTTCCGGAAACCAGTGCACTGGCGAATCCGGCGCCGTCGAGTGCCTTGATCTCGAGCTCGAGCCCGTCCGCCTGCTGGAGTTGAGCCTGGAGAACTTCGGCGACGCGGGTGAGTACCGGACTTCCGGCGGTGGTGACATAGGAGAGCACCACCTTCTCTCCACCGTGCCGGGCGCGGAAGCCGTCGACGAGTCGCTGTGCGCCGGCGATATCCTTCTCGGGCCATTTCGCGGCCGCGTCGAATAGCGGCTGGCCTTCGGCGACGAAGTATTCGGCGCCCTGTTCGCCGGGAAAGGCGGCCGCCCGGATCTGTTCGTTGTCGATCAGTTTGCCGATCGCGGTGCGCAAATCGGGATCGGCGAGAGCGCCCCTACTGTTCAACCGCACGCCGTTCCCGCCGAGCTGTGCGTATTGGACGACCTCCAGGCCGGCGGCTCGGGCACGACCGGCATATTTATCGCTGACCACCACCATCACATCGACCTCGCCGGCCTGTAATGCGTTGTAGCGCTGGTCGTCGGCCGGGATCGTCTTGTACACGAACCTGTCGATATAGGGGCGGGGGCTGTCCCAGTAGCCAGGGTTGCGCTCGAGGACCATTTCGGTGCCGCGCGCCCAGGAGCGGAAGACGAAGGGGCCGGCGCCGACCGGCGACGTCGCGAAGTCCGCGCCTTTGCGCTGAATGGCCGTGGGCGAACCGATGAACGCCAGCGGCTCGGTGAGCTGGTAGGGGAGCTGGTAGTTCACCGCGGGAGAAATCACCCGCAACGTTGTCGCGTCGACAACCTGCCAGCTGATCATCCGCGCCGCGGCCCGGCTCGGGGAGAGCTGACTCGGGTCCAGCGCGCGCTGCCAATTGAACGCCACGGCAGCGGCGTCGAACGGAGTGCCGTCGGTGAACGTCACACCGGGACGCAGCTTCAGCGTCCACGCCTTGCCGTCTTTGCTGGTGAACGATTCCGCCATGCCGGGAACGATCTTCCGTGTCGCGGCGTCGTAGTAGAGCAGCGCCCCGTAGATCGCCTGGCAGGGGCCCACTCCGATACCGACCGCGCAGGTCACCGGATCAACCGACTGCGCTTCGGTGTTCCACGCCAGCGTCACCGTCCCCCCGCGACGCGGTTCTCCGGCCGGTGCGCGTTCCACGGTGACCACCCCGGCGCACGAGGTGAGCAGCAGAGTTGCGGCGGCCACCGCGCCCAGTGCAGAAGCCATGCGGTCTCGGATTCGCAAGGGCTGACTCCTTTGTCATGGTGTAGCGGGCAATGCCGCAGATCGTGCGCTGTCGTTCCGGCCGGGGCGGTAGTTGGGGATCGCGCGGGACGGCCGGGCGCGTGAGTGGGACGGATTGCCGGGTGGCGGCGTCTCGGCTCACTTCACGTGAGCTGAGAGCATTACGCCATCGGCCACCACCGGTGACCAAGAGCGTGTTCCGTTCAGCGGGAGATCGGCCGACAGTGCGCAGGAACGGGCGTAGGCCGGTCAGGCAGCCAGGATTCCGTCGAGTAGCTGGTCGACCACGTTCCGGGCCCATTCCGGTGGCAGGTCGTCACCGGCCATATAGGCGCCGTAGTACGCGCCGATCAGTGACTGCGCCACGACGTTCGGGACGACGGTTGCGCGCACTTCGCCACGATCGATCGCGGACTCGACGATCCGGCAGATTCCGGCGCGCCGCGGTGCGATCGCCACTTCGCGCCACGCCCGCAGGAATTCCGGATGCCGGGCCTCCTCGGAGAGGAGAACACCCACCATGCCCATATGGCCGATTCGCTCGTACACATCGCGGACGTCCTGCAGCTGTGTCACGAGGTCCGCGCGTAGATCGCCGGTGGGTGCCGCCCGGTCCCGGTGCAAGTGGGCGATCGCCGCCGCGATCAGTTCGGCCTTGTTCGGCCACCTGCGGTAGACAGAGGGTTTCGAGACTCCGCTCGCCTCGGCGATCCGGGCCATGCTCATCGCCTGATAGCCGAGGCGGGGTAACAGCTCGAGTGCGGTCTCGAGGATGTGCTCGTCGGCATGAACTCGCGGGCGCCCGACCCGCGGCGGAGGCGTCTGCGCCGCGTCGGCCGATTCGGTCGCGCCGTTCATGGCAGGGAACCTTTCTCCGGTGTACTCGAGCTGCTGTGTCCCCAGTGTCGCATCGGTGCCCGGCGGTATCCGGCCCCGGATGGTCGCTCTTGCGGCCTGCGCACAAAATAGTTACGATCCGTGCATGGAACGTAATTAGGCGTGGTGCAGCTGCCTGCCTGTTGCAGGCCCGACCCACGCCGGCCTTCCGGAGATGAGTTGTGTTCGAAAGGCTCGGATCGAGCCGCGACCGGCACAGCTTCCGGAAGGTGATCTTCGCCGTCGGCCACTCCCGGTTGCCGTGCCCCATCGAAGGGTGAACATGCCTCGTGAAACCGTCCGCTACGACGTCGCGGACGCGATCCTTACTCTCACGCTGGACCGTCCGGACCACCTGAACGCCTTCACGGTGCAGATGGCCGACGAACTCGAGGCCGCGTTCGCGGAAGCGGCCGGCGACCCCGAGGTGGCCGCCGTCGTCGTCACCGGCTCCGGGCGTGCCTTCTGCGCGGGGATGGACCTGACGCGCGCGGGAAACGTATTCGGATTGGACGAATCGCTGACCCCGACTCTCGCCGATATGCGCACCCGGCTGCACGACCCGGAGATCGAGCGCGGCGTACGGGATACCGGCGGCCGGGTCGCGCTGGCGATCTACCGGTGTCCGAAACCGGTGATCGCGGCGATCAACGGACCCGCGGTGGGTATTGGCGCGACCATGACCCTGCCGATGGATTTCCGGCTGGCTTCGCAACAGGCGCGGATCGGTTTCGTCTTCGGCCGGCTCGGAATAGTCCCGGAGGCGTGCTCGACCTGGTTCCTGCCCCGGGTCATCGGAATGCAGAACGCGCTCGAGGTCGCCTATCGGGCCGATATCCTCGACGCGGAACAGGCGCGGCGCTACGGTCTGGTACGTACCGTGCACCCGCCGGAAGAACTGCTGCCCGCCGCCTACGAATTCGCGCATTCGCTGATCGACGGCCGTTCCGCTGTCGCCACGGCGCTGACCCGGCAGATGCTCTATCGGAACAGCGCGGCCACCTCGCCGTTCGAGGCACACCGGATCGAATCGCTGGCGATGTTCTATACGAGCACCGGAGACGGGAAGGAAGGCGTCGCCGCTTTCCTGGAGAAGCGGCGGCCCGAATTCAGCTCCCGGGTACCGGAAGACCTACCGGCATTCGCTCGCGATACCGAAGGATGGCAACGATGATCGAAACTTCTGTGCTCGACACGGAATTCACCAGGTCATTCGGCGTCCGGCACCCCATCGTCTGCGGCGGCATGGTCGCGGTCGGGCGTGCGGAACTCATCGCCGCCGTGGCCGAAGCCGGCGCCCTGGGATTCTTGAGCGCACTCACGCAGAAAACTCCGGAGAGACTCGCCGCGGAGATCGCGCGAACTCGGGAACTCACCGACGCGCCGTTCGGAGTGAATCTCACCATTCTTCCCACTGTCGAACCGGTGCCCTACGACGAATACCGAGAGGCCATCATCGAATCCGGCGTCCGGATCGTCGAAACCGCGGGGTCGAACCCCGCGCCGCACCTGCCGTCGTTCCGAGCGGCGGGTATCAAGGTGATCCACAAGGCGGTGTCGGTGCGCCATGCGGTGAAGGCAGAGCAACTCGGTGTCGATGCCGTGAGTATCGACGGATTCGAATGCGCCGGTCATCCCGGCCCCGACGATGTCCCGGGGCTCGTGCTGATCCCCGCGGCGGCCCGGGCACTGTCGATTCCGGTGATCGCCTCCGGTGGTTTCGCGACCGGTGCCGGGCTGGTCGCGGCGCTCGCGCTCGGCGCGGACGCGGTCAATATGGGCACCCGGTTCGTCGCGACGACCGAGTCCGGTGTTCATCAGAACGTCAAGGACCGCATCGTCGCGAACTCCGAACTCGACACGCAGCTGATCTTCCGCGAATTCGGCAACACCGCCCGGGTCGCCCGCAACGCGATATCGCAGGAGATCGCGGAACTCTCGGCCCGCGACGGCGCCACCTTCGCCGATATCGCGCATCTGGCCTCGGAGGAGCGCGGACGGCGCAGGGTGTTGCAGGAGGGCGATCTGGACGGCGGGCTGTGGTGGGCCGGGCAGGCTCAGGCACTGGTCGAAGAGGTTGCGCCGGTGGCCGAGGTGATCCGGGGAGTTCTGGCAGATGCGCAGCGCCTCGTCGCGAAAACCCTGCCCGCCCTGCTCGCCTGAGCGCGGAGACGGCGATGTGCCCGCCCCCGGGCGCATCCTCCTGCGGGACGAAATACTCCGAAATCGGAAAGGAAGATACCGTGAAATCACGCCACCCCATGACCCCTGTCGTGCCGCCACGTTACGTCGACAATATCTATACTCCCGAAGAGATCGAAATATTGTTCGATATCGTCAGGCATCGCGGGCC
>NZ_JARWPM010000422.1 GCF_029869215.1 Nocardia carnea | reverse complement strand
CGTCACCCGCTTCTACGGGCTCAACGGCCTGATGAAACACCCACTGCACCAAACCATCGAAATGACCGCCGGGGTCACCCCGCTACTGCTCGCCGGGATCCCGGTGCCGGTCGCCGCGGCACTGTCGCTGGCAGTGGCGGTACAGCTGCTGTTGCAGCACTCGAACGCCGACTACCGGGTTGGGCCGTTCAAGTACGTGCTGGCGCTCAACGAGGGGCACCGTTTCCATCATCTCAAATGGGCCGGTATCGGTGACGTGAACTTCGGGCTGTTCACGCTGATCTGGGACCACCTGCTGCGCACCTACAGCTACGACCCGCACCGCCGGTTCCACAGCACCGACCTCGGTATGGCCGCCAAACCCGACTACCCCACCAGCTACCTGGCCCAGTTCGCCGAACCCTTCACCCGCCACGGCGCCTGCCAACCCACAACCGAAGAAACGACCGCCGTGCTCAGCGCTGCCGAACACCGGGTCCTGGCGCGCAAGGGACTCGGTAACGGTGTTTCCGGCGGTTTCTCTCAGTAGGTTCGGTTCGGGCGTCGGGCCAGCGGTCGGCGAAGGTGATCGCGAACGCGTTGACCGCGGGCTTCCAGGATGCGTCGTTCATTCGATCGTGTTGTGCATCCAGGTCATGAAATCGCGGTGGTTGATCGTGCTGGACAGCTGCATCGTCCGTCCGTGGGAGGAACGGGAAAGTCGCGCGTCGGGGTGTATCTCGATTCGTTCGGTATGGAAGGAGACGAAGGGCAGCCCAAGGGCGGCGCTGAGCACCAGGGGTTCACGCAAACTGACCCGCGGTTCGCAGGCCGACCATGCCCGCAGGTGCGCCGCCGCCAGATCCGCCCACTCCGGTGGAGTTGGGTACTCGAATTTCTGAAGAATCGGGGAGTGAGGCGTGATCTGGAGGGCGTCGGCGTCGGTGTGGTCGCTGAGAACCAAGCGCGGTGTGTGCAGTGCACGCAGTGCTAGCCCGGCGGAGGTTGGGTCGACGCGGAAGTTGTCCGAGACGGGTGCCGTGCCGCGGGTGCGGTCGAGCGCCCCGCCCAGTTGGGTAACTACCACTCGGTCGGCGATCTCGGGCAGGCGGGAGATGGCAGCAGCAAGGTTGGACATCGGGCCCAACCCCGCCCACTGGACCCGGCGAGCGGTATCGCAGAGTTCGACCACGGCGGCGATCATGCGATCGAGACCACGGATACGCTCCATGAAATCCTCGCCGGCCACCGATGGCGAGTGGTCGTTGTCGAGGAGAAACCGGTCCTCACCGCCCAGGTCGAATCCGGCGACCACCCGCACCTCGGGCCGGCCGAGCGCATCCAGTGTGTGGCGGGCCAAGCGTGCGCGGCGGCCCCGAGTTTCGTCGGCGGTGACTACGGCCAGGTTTGGAACTACACACGCCGCGATAACCAACGCCACGAGACTTCCCGGTCGCCACCCGATATCGGTGTCGAGGATTACCAGATCATCGACTGTCCCATGGTGTGGTGGCTCCTGGTGGCTGGACGTGGATAGGTCGGGCGTGGAGATTGCATTGCTCCTTCCAGCGCGGGCGTCCGAAACGCCCAGGGGTGATTACGGGCAGGGAGTGCGGGGGAGTCGTCGGGCCCGGTGCGCGACTGCGGTGGTCAGGTCGGTGTAGTCGTCGATGAGTTCGGCGAGGCGATACCACGCGGCGTGCACCTCGGGGTCGGACGGTTCAGCGGTCATCAGCAGGTGGTACGCCCGAACTTGCTGCGCGGCGAGCCGATCTATCACCGTGCCCAACGATTCGGAGTGCAGGACCGCGTCCGGATGTGGCGGCGGCGCATGCTCGACCACCCAGAGATCGGCTTGCCGCGACAACTCGCTGCGGTACGGGCATCTCGGGCAGGCGGGGCCGCGGAGACGTTGCTGGTGCAGTTGCCCGAACCGGTAGGCGATCTGTGTCAGGGGGTGGGGGCCGATGTGGTGACCTCGGATGGCCGATAGCAGTGCTTCCCCGGTCGGGAACAGTGACTCCGCCGGGTCGGTGATGCGGGCGGGACGCGGAATTCCGGTGCTGGGGCGCATCTCGGTTACCGCTGTGATGTCAGGATTTGACGGCGGGTGGCAGCGAGCACGGTGGTCCGGGAGGGTAGGGCGCGGACGCTGGTTGGGGGCCAGATCCAGTACCAGGTGAGGGGCTGGTCGGTCATCGGCAGCCACACCTGCTGCCCGGTCGTCAGCACCCGCACTCCCGCACGGTGCAGCGCCATGCGGGCGGTGGCGCCGAGCGCTCCACCCGATCCTGGGCCGACGAGGAACACCCAGTCGCTGCGCGGCCGGTGATAGGTCAGTACCGGTGCCGTGACATCGTGGTCGTGTTCGAGTTCGTGGCGGACCAGGGTGCCCAGCTCCGGTGGCATCACCACGGCACCTAGCGATCGGGATGCGGTCACCGCGACCCGGCCGTACGTGCACGACACCGGGAACCCCATACCGCGGTAGGCGTAGGCCACCTCGAACGGAGTACGGCAGTTTTCGAACATCATTCCGCCTTCCGGTGACGGCCGCCGGTGACCACGAACAACGGAGATCCTGGGATCGGCCGCATCGAGGCCACCATGCGACGCCCGCGGGCCGCGCCCGCGCTGAATGCCACGATCGTGTTCGCCATCGGCCACGCCCTCCGCGCGTTCATCGCGGCGCCTTCAGCAACGACAGCGCGCGGCCTGCCAGCCCTCTCGACTGCGGCCACGGGCACTCTGCCGATGCCATGCTCACCAGTTCCAGCCCGGTCAGGCCCAGTAGCCTGCCGTGTTCGGCGAGCGCGGCAACCTCCTCGGCGGCGGCCAGAGCGGCGACTGCCTGCGCGGCGGAGAGGGTCCGACCGGGCAGATAGCTCACGACCCAGCCGGAGTCGCCGACACTTCGTGCACGGTGTGTTGTGCGGGGGCTGTCCATCGAATGCGATCGGATGCGGATCGTCGACATACCTGTCACCTCATCTACCAGCCGGAAGACATCTCGGAAGTGATTCAGAACAACTACTGGCGTAGAACGCGAATATATTCTGTAACTGTTACAGATGCAATAACTGACATGGTTCGTGATTCGAATAGCAGGGAGTATCGTGTTGACGAACGAGAGGAGTGCGCCGATGCATGTGTCCCCCGTGGTCGCGAGCTGGGAGCTGTCGCTGCGGCTTCGTCAGCGCCGGGAGCAACTGGGTATCGACACGCAGACCATCGTCAAGAAGGCGAAGTTGTCGCGGGGATACTGGGTGCTCATCGAGGGTGACCGCCGGATACCGGCAGAAGACAAGCTGCAGGCCCTGATGGACCTCTTCGAATTCGACGCCGAAGAGCAGGCCGAACTGCTGGCACTGCGGGCGGCGGCCAAAGGACGCGGCTGGTGGGCCAGGTACTCAGCCTTGTTCGGTCCTGAGCTGCTTCGGTTGTACGGGATGGAGGACGGTGCGCAGCGGATACGCACCTACGAAAGTGTGCTGATGCCTGGACTGCTGCAATCGGAAGAATACGTTCGCGCCTTGATGGTCACCGGCGTGGCCACCGTACTGCCAGTGGAAGTTGAACAGCGAGTCGAAGTCCGCATGCGCCGTCAGCAACGGCTCGAAGGCGACAACCCCCTGCACTTATCGGCGCTGATCGGTGAAGCCGCCCTCGTCCAGCAGATCGGCGGCCCGCACACCCTGCAGCGACAGCTCCTGCACCTGGCCGACGTGATCGAATCCCACCCTGAAACCATTGTCGTGCGGCTCATGCCGTTCACCGCTACCGAACGCTCCATCTTCAGCGGCGCGACATTCCACCTGCTCGACTTCGCCAATCCTAGGCTGCCGACCCTGGCCTGGCACGAGTCCACCGTCATGGGTGAACTCCTCGAAGACCGAGACAAAGACACCCGCGTCCGCGACCTCGGCGTCATCCACGACCGTGCGATGGCCCAGGCCATGAGCCGCGAGGCCACGCTCGACAGAATCCGCGCCATCACCGGTCAGATACAGTCAACGCTATGAGTAGGTCGGATTCAGTGCGCACCACCAACTGGTTCAAGTCCTCTCGATCGTCGGAAACGCAGTCCTGCGTCGAGGTGAAATTCGAGGGCGACCGGGTGTTCCTCCGCGACTCCAAATACCTCCGCAACCCCGAAAACAACCCCGCGACCCAACCGACGATCTCGCTCACCGTCAGCAGCTGGCCGGCCTTCTGTCGCTACGCCACCAACCCAGCTGCCGCTCTAGTCGGAACTGGGCTTCCCGGCATTGAGCAACGCCCCGACGGCCGGGCCACCGTCAGTTGCACCGAAACCGCTGTCGCGTTGGACTTTCTCCCGGATGAGTGGGCGGCTTTTGTTGCGGGCATAATCGCTGGCGAATTCGAACTTGTCGCTGCCTAGAGTCGAAGCTGTTTGTAGATCCTCGGAACTCGTGTCGGAATTTCAGAATGATCGGCGGTGACCCTAGAGGATCTGCCATGGTTGAGATTCCGCAGTCGTGCGAGCAGCACGTCATGCTCGGCCGGAGTTCTGCATTGGCACCAACGCGGGTGACCGGCGACTTCCTGCCGAACCGCGGCGTGCACGTTGCTTTGCCAGGAGAAGGCCGGACTTGCACGGGTCATGATTGGAGCAGTGCTTTGATGGCGGCACGCTCGTTCATTGCTTTGTAGCCGTCAGCGACATCGGCGAGCGGCAGTGTGAGATCGAAGACCTGGCCGGGGTCGATCTTTTCGTCGAGGACGAGGTCGATGAGATCGGGCAGGAAGCGGCGTACTGGCGCTGGGCCGCCGCGCAATCCGATGTGAGCGGAGACGAGTTCCTCGCCGGTTACCTGAACTCCCTGAGGGATGCCGACCAGGCCGACGTTGCCGCCTGTGCGCGCCGCGCGTAGTGCCTGGGTGACGGATTCGCTGGTGCCGACGCATTCGAGAACGGAGTCGGCGCCGATACCCTTGGTCAGGTCGTGGATTCGGGCGACTCCGGCCTCACCGCGTTCGCTGACGATATCGGTGGCGCCGAAGGTCGTGGCCAGCCTTTGGCGGTCAGGATGGCGGCTCATGGCGATGATGCGTTCGGCGCCGAGTTCTTTGGCGGCGATCACCCCGCATAATCCGACTGCGCCGTCTCCGACGACGACCACGGTGGACCCGGGGCGGACGTCGGCTGCGACGGCGGCGTACCAGCCGGTGCCCATCACATCCGATACGGCGAGCAGGCTGGGTATCTGGCTGGGGTCGGGTTGGTCGTCGGTGGCGACGAGGGTGCCGTCGGCGTGCGGGATGCGTATGTATTCGGCTTGGCAGGTGGTCAGGAATTCGCCGTGCACGCAGGCGGAATGGTAGCCGTTGCGGCAGTTCGGGCAGGTGTTGTCGGAGGTGGCGAAGGAACCGACGACGAACTGGCCGGGGATGATGCCGGTGACCTGGTCGCCGACTTCTTCGACGATGCCGACGTACTCGTGTCCCATAGGTTGTGGGGCGTCGACCGGTTCGATGCCGCGGTATGGCCACAGGTCGGATCCGCAGACGCAGGTTGCGACGGCGCGGATGATCGCGTCGGTCCTGTGAGTGAGGACTGGGTCGGGCAGTTCTTCACTGCGTATATCGCCGGGCGCGTAGATGATGGTGCCTCGCATCAGTACTCTCCTTCGGGGCGGTCAGACCGGCCTACGGGCGTGCGCGATCATCGATCCCAGATCGGGTCGCGCGCCGTTCGAGGCCCGGAATGGTTCTGACTCCTGGGCTGCGAGGCGGCGCCAGCGCTCAATCCAGGAGTCGAGGCGGGGTTGACTACTGGGTTCTTGTAGAGATCTGCGCCATGCACGCACGGCCTCAGGTTCACCGGTGCAGGCGAGATGACCAGCGGTGACAGTGGGCTTTACCCCCCATTCGGCCAATTCCGGTGGGTCGATATCGGGCTGTTGTCCGGATATCGGCGGGCCTGCGCACAGTGTGTTGAACTCGATGTGGTTGATCAGTGTCGCCAGGCATTGGGTGGAGTAGTCGGTGAATGCGGCGGAGCCGGTGAGTGGGGTTCCGGCCGTGCACATGCTGGCCCAGTATCGGTATGGCTGATCCTCGGGGCATAGGCGCAGCTGTGGGCGGGATGTCAGATCGAAGGCGCCGCCGTTGATGGCGGCGTCGAGATCGGCGGCGTAGCAGACCTCTCCGGGCCATTGCAGATCCGGAGTGCGGTCGAAGGGTGTGTGGAGGCGGATGTAGTTGCGGGTGAACTTCTCTCGCCGTGGGAAGGCCTCTGCTGCTGGTAGTTCGTTCGGCAGGACAACGAGCAGGTCGATGTCACTGTCGGAGGTGTCGGAGTCGGTGGCAGCGCTGCCGGTGAGGCAGGAGAAGACGGGTGCGTCGCCGAAGGCGTCGTAGACGGCTTCGGTGGCGGCGATGATCAGGTCGGTGGCAGGCACGTGTTCCACGGGTCTGTGGGTAGGTGTGTGGTCAGGTCGGTTTTGGCTTGGAAGTCGAGGAGGTGGACGCCGCTGGGGATTAGGACACGGCCGTCGCTGTGTTGGTGGGCTCGGGCGAATTCGGTGATCTCGGCGATGACGTCGGGGTCGTCGACCAAGGGTGGGTAGGTGTTGAGGTGGCCGATGCGGAACCACTGGATCGCGGCTTGGAGGTTCCCGGCGACGGCGACGCCGGGGAGGCGGCGGGTGGTGAGCTGGCCCCGACCGGTGCCTTCGGCGTCTTGGAGTTCGTGCTGGAGGAGGTTCCAGGTGAAGTCGCGGCCGGTTCCGGGGAAGGGTTGAATGCGTTCCCAGAGGCGGGTGACCAGGCGCTGTTCTGCAGTGGCGGCATCGAAGAACAGCATCAGCAGCCGGCCGCCGGGGGCGAGGAGTTCGACGAGGTTGTTGATGAGCGTGCGTGCTCGCGCGATACCGGCATCGAGGCTGCCGCTGGTGACGACCCCTTGTGCGGTGGTGGATTCGAAGCATTCGAGCAGTGGGTAGCTCATCGACCAGAAGGAGCCGATCAGATCGAGGCGGCGCTGTTGCTCGACGAACCGGGCCAGCACTGTTTCGGTATCGGCGCACACCGCTTCGGCATCGGGGAACAGTGTGCTGAACTGGTCGATCATTCCGGCGCTCTTGTCGGTGCCGATCAGGGTGCCTGCATAGGGAGCCAGAACCGTGGTGACGCGGCCGGGGCCACAGCCGAGGTCGAGGACACGGAGACGCTCGTGCTGTTCGGGGTCGCCGTAGAAGTAGCGGAGCTGGTCGCGGACGAGATCGGTGTCTTCGAGGCCGCCATAGTAGTGGGGAGGCAACATTGCCTCGTACACTCCGGCGTCGGCGTAGCCGATGTTGAACGGCTCAGCCATGGCCGTGCCCCTTTCTGGATGCTGATCGTCTCGGCCGTTCACACGAGCGGGTCGAGTGTGATGCCGAGGAAACTGGCGAGTCGGGTCTGTGTGTGGTGGAACCATCCGGAAATCTCGTCGGGCACCGGACCTGCGCGGGTGGCGGCCGAGTAGTGGTGGGACAGGCGCACGAGATGCTGTGCGGTGCCGTGGATGGTTCGCCGGCCGACATCACGGGCCAGCACAGCCGGGGTGGCAAGGATCGTGATCACGAGGCGGCGGAGCAGTTGCTGGTTCGGAGCATGGCCGGCCCGCTGAGCGGTGTAGGCGGCGGTGATGACAGCCCGCAATGGCCTGGCCGTGTCGAGGTCGGCGAGATCGATCGGGCGGGTTCGGCGGTGCAGGGCCATCGCGAGGGTGAGTGCGTGCACTCGGCGCAGACCGCCGTCGCGCCGGAGGTCACCGAGCGTGGTGAGCCGATTCTGCCGGGCCGAATATCTTCGCCCGGCGTGGCTGACCTTACCGACGGCGATATGTTCGAGTGGCGCGTCCGGGACCGCCGCGCGCAATGCGGTCTGGAGCAGGGTTTGTTCGGCGCCGATGACATGCAGCATCGCCGACCATGAGTGCGGCCGCCGCCGATGGGTGTTGGCGAGATCGCGGCTGAAATACAGCAAGGTGCCGTCGGCGCGCTGGACGGGTACCAACCCACTCGGCAGGCGCAGACAGGTGGTGCCGTTGATTCGGACGACATCACAGCGGTCGGTGAGCGCAGCTACCAGGACGGCCGGGTCGATGCAGAGGTCGGTTTCGCGGTCGAAGAGGTCGATCTTCGCGCCGAGCAGGCCCATATCGGCCACCGCCGCGGCGACCATCGCCTCGACCACATCCGCGGCGGGCTTGGCGTCGCCGAGTGGCCGGTGGATATCGACGACGGCCGGCAGCCACGGATTGGTGCTGAGGAGGCGGGCCAGATCGGCAGTCCGTGCGGCGAGGGCCATGTTTGCGTAGGCATACAGCACACCGATGGCCTCGTCGAACCGCAGTTCTGTCGGGATGTTGTCCAGACGTGCGGCGGTGAGGGCGCGTTGCAGGATATGTAGCTGGCGACCGCGATCGTTGACGAAATAGCGGGTTTGCACATCCGCGCCGCCGCTCCGGAACAACTCCGCCAACGTCGACCCGATCACGGTGCCGCGCATCGACCCCACGTGCAGAGGGTGCACCGGATTGATACTGGTGTGCTCCACGAGGACCCGCTGCCCGCGCAGACAAGTACGCCACTGGTCCCACAGCTGCTCCGGTTCGTGCTGGACCATCCACGCCAGCAGCGAGGAGGTACGGACCGGAATATGTTGCGCGGAACCCGCTCCGGTCTGACGGACCAGCTGCCCGTCCGGATACCAGTAGACAGGTGTTCCCGCTGGGATGCCGCGGTGGTGCAGATAGGAGTTGAGGCCGGGATGGTCGCGGATGAGCGTGCGCATGCGGCGCGGGATCACAGCGGGTCGGTCAGCGCATAGGGGACCAGGACCGGGCCGGTGCGGCGTCGCCCAAGACCGCGGACAACGGTGGTGCGCCGGTGCCCGCCGAACGCCGACCACGCATCCTCATGCTCGTACAGGGCGCTGTTGACCGCGACATGGCAGAAGTCGAGCGTCCCGAAAACCGGCAACCCGGCCCCGAACACGGTCAACCCCAACGCGTAGTCACCCAGCGCAAGCATCTCAGCGAGGTCGCCGTCGCCGCGGTAGCTGACCACCGGCAGGATCGGGCAGTACTTCTCTTCCAGCACGATCGGCGCGTCAGCCGCCGCCTCGATAATCCCCAGCCCACAAACCCGGCCATCGTGTTCGGGTGCGCGCAAAACAGTGCCGTGACCGGCCGGGTCGGCGAGCCAACGATCGGTGAGACCGCTGAGCAGCAGCGGCCCGAGCTGAGTGTCCGGATCAGCGTTCGCGCCGATCCGCACCCGCCCCGCCGCGGCCAGGAGAGCGTCGATGAAGTCGGGGTAGACGGCATGGTGCACATAGACGCGTTCGGTCGCCATGCAGTCCTGGGAGCTGTTGAAGATCCGGGTCGCGATCACCGATTCTGCTGCGGCCTGGATATCGGCGGTGTCGGTGACGACCACGGCGCAGACACCGGGACCTTGACAGATCAGGCGAACACGGTCGGGCAGATCCTGGTCGAGCCGCGCCGCGTGCTCGGCGCTGCCGCAGTACACCATTCCATCGGCGTGCTCGGCGGCCGAGGCCGCGAACTCACCCCATGGCTGGTCGACCAGCTCCACCGCCAGCCCAGCCTCGGCTGCCAGCGCGTACAGCAGGTGAGCACAGTCGCGAGAGGCACTCGCCGGCCTGGCGACAACGCGATTACCGGCCAGCGCGGGTGCGAGCGCGAACAGCAGTGTCGAGTACAGCGGCAAGGTAGCCGGAGTGGCCGCGAACACTGTGCCGATACTCTGTCGTTGCGACAGCCACCCGGTGGCGGGACCGGGAGTCAATGCCGCCAGTACCCAGTCCAATTCGGTGACGGCCGTCGCATGTGTTTCGACTTCCAGCAGCGCCGTGGTCAGATCCGATCGCTGAGCCCGCACCGCCTCGGCCAACTGAGCCATCCGGGTATGCGGTGCAGTCGATAACGGAACCGGAGCATCCATACTCGAAAACGCTAGCAGGACACCCCTTGTCGGCGCAGCCCAAAATGTGGAGTCAAATACGCTCTGGCGCAGCTATTCCCATCAAATCGAGCCCTTTGGCCAGGGTGTCGCCGGTCAACTGACACAGCGCGATCCGGTTGCCACGCACCCGGGGATCCTCGGCCTTGAGGACCGGGCACGCCTCGTAAAACGAGGTGAACGTCTGCGCGAGCGCGTACAGGTACCCGGCCAGCCGGTGGGGTTCGAGGCTGTCAGTGACATCGGCGACGGCCTTGCCGAACTCATCCAACTGTAGCCCCAATGCGCGTTCCGCCGGCTCGAGAACCAAACCGGTATCCACCACGGGCGAGGTGTCGGCAGCCGCGACGTTGCTCAGGATGGACCGGATGCGGGCGTGTGCGTACTGCAGGTACACGCCGGTGTTGCCGGTGAAGTTGACCATGCGGTCCACGTCGAAGACGTAGTCCTTGATCCGCGAACCGGACAGGTCTGCATACTTCACCGACCCGATTCCCGCGGCTTCGGCCACCTGATCCAATGCTTGTGCGTCCAGGCCGTGTGCTTTTTCCGCCACGATCTCCCGCGCCCGATCCACGGCCGAGTCCAGCAGTTCGGTCAGCGGGATCGTGGACCCGGAACGAGTCTTGAACGGTTTGCCGTCCGGGCCCAAGACCGTACCGAACGGCACATGAATCGCCTGCACGTCATCGGTCAGCCAGCCCACCCGGCGAGCGGTGGCGAACACCATCTCGAAATGCTGAGCTTGCCGGGCATCGACGACATACAGAATCTTCGTCGCTTCAAGGTCGCGGACCCGATAGCGGATCGTCGCCAAGTCGGTGGCCGCGTACCCGTAACCACCGTCGCTCTTGCGCACAATCAGCGGCACCGGGTTGCCGTCCGGGCCGGTGAACTCGTCGAAGAACACGCACAACGCGCCGTTGCTCTCGACCGCGATACCGAGCCGGACCAGCTCGTCGGTCACCTCGTCCAGATACCGGTTGTAGGTGGACTCGCCCGCCGAATCCTGCGGCGTCAGCAACACCCCCAACCGGTCATACAGTGCCTGGAACGACAGCTGCGACTCGGCGACCAGATCACCCCACACCCGCAGCGTGTCCGCGTCCCCGGCCTGCAAGGCAACAACCCGCGCCCGCGCACGATCAGCGAACCCAGCATCGGCATCGAACTTCTCTCGAGACTGCCGATACAACCGGTCCAACGCGGCAATCGGAGCGTCCGCACCATCGGCCAGATCGTCGTGATGCCACTTCGCCTCCGGGTGCTCGTCGATGTACTGGATCAGCATCCCGAACTGCGTACCCCAGTCGCCGAGATGGTTCTGGCGGATCACCTGCGCACCCAAAAACGACAGCGAGCGCGCGAGCGCGTCACCGATGATCGTGGTCCGCAGATGCCCGACATGCATCTGCTTGGCAATATTCGGCGACGAGTAATCGATCACCACCCGCTCACCCTCGAGCGGCCGGCCGACCCCCAACCGGTCCGCGTCCCTGCGCGCAGCCACCTGCGACCAGATCGACGAATCGGTGACCGTGATATTCACGAACCCCGGACCCGACAGCTCCGTGGCAGCGATCACATCATCGCGCAGTTTCCCGGTAATCGAACCCGCCACCTCACGCGGCGGACGGCCCAGCTTCTTGGCCAACGACAAGGCCACATTGGACTGGAAATCGGCATGGTCGGAACGGCGGACCAAAGGATCGGCCCCCGCGACATCACCCGGCAACGCCGCGGCCATCGCCTCCGACACCGCGTCGGCCACCGCAACCGCCAGGGACCGCACCGAACCCTGCACTCGAGTCATCCTCGAACCTTCCACCCGCTACCTGCACACGACCGCCGTTCAGCGTACGCAATCACCCAGAACCCCAGGTTTGACGACCCACCCCTCCCACCGAACAATAGCGGGCGTGCAGCGACGAGTTCCCACCCACCAGTACCACCCCTGGATGCGACAGGCCATCGAACTCGCCCGAACGCGCGTACCCCCCAGCGACGACCCGCCCGTCGGCGCCCTCGTCTACGACCACGACAGTCGCCTGCTCGGCCAGGGCTACCACGACCGACCTGGCACCGGCGACCCCACCGCCTACGCCGAACTCACCGCCCTGCGGCAAGCCGCCGACGCCGTCGGTGGATGGCGCCTCGACGGCTGCACCGTCGTCACCACCCTCGAACCCGGCGTGATGGCCGCAGGAGCCCTGGTCCTCGCGCGCATCCAGCGCCTCGTCATCGGCTCATGGGACCCCTACCACGGTGCGGTCTGCTCCCAATGGGACCTGGTCCGCGACCGCCGCCTCAACCACCGGCTCGAAGTCGTCTCCGAGGTCCTCACCGACGAAACCGACCCTCTCATCACCGACTACCTCGAAGTCGAGAAGTACCACGCCGAACAACGCAGAATCGACATGAAACTCGGGCTGTGACCTGAATCCACTCGCGAGGTCGTCGGTTGATGGTGGAGTTATCGCAGACAGAACCAGCGGTCGGTCGACGGAGCCGGCTCCCAGTGAAAAGGGCACGTAGAGATGGTGGCCGGAGGCCGTGAACCGAACTGGATCGGTACCGTGAACACGGTCGCTGGCCCCTTGCCGCCAAGTGCGCTCGGACCGACCACGATGCACGAGCACATCCTCACCATCGGCGGCGAAACCTTTCGCGACCGATACCGCCAGAGGCTGCCGCAAGCAACGGACGATATCTGGGACGTGCCTCTCACTCTCGCGAATCGAGGCCGACTGGACTATGAATTCACAGCTCAGCGCGCGAACCTTACGCTCGACGATGACGAGATCGCTGTCGCTGAGCTGCGCGAACTGGCACAAGCTGGCGGTCGCGCGGTCGTCGAAGCCAGTGGAATCGGGCTGCGCAGTGACCCGCGCCGGATCGCGGCCGTGGCCGCCGAGGTGGCCATTCAAGTCATCATGTCGACCGGGTTCTACTGCTCAGATTTCTGGCCCGAATCCTACTGGGACGCCACAATCGACGAACTCACCACGCTACTGATACGCGAGCTCACCGACGGAATCGGGGACACGGGTATCCGCGCCGGCCACATCAAATGCGGGGTCAAATCACTGGACGAACGCGAGCACAGAATGCTTCTAGCGGCCGTCGAAGCCTCCCAAGAAACCGGCGCACCGGTGACGGTGCATCCCGGATCCGGGACGGGGCGGCAGATCGCCCACATACTGCTCGACGCCGGGCTCGACCCAGGGCGAATAGTTCTCGCTCACGCCGACGCATACATCGTTGAAAGCAATCTGCGCCGGCTGGTCACCGACCCCGCGTCCTGGGTCGTCTCACTCGACTACCACCACGAGCTGCTGGACCTCGGCGTGACCCTCTCCTTCGATTGCTTCGGGCAGAACTGGGCCGAGCCGGACCTCGGAATCGTCATCGAGAACGATTGGCAGCGGCTCGCCGCCGTCACCGCACTCGTAGGCGAAGGCTACTCGTCGCAGCTTGTCCTGGGTACCGACGTGTTTCTGCCGATGCTGACCCGCCGCGGGGGTGGCCACGGGTACCGTCACTTGTTCAAGCGGATTCTCCCCTGGCTGTCGGAAGTTGGCATATCGAGCACCGATCTGGAACAGATGACGACGGCGAATCCGCGCCGGTTACTGACACTGTCCGCGCAGGTGTGAAGAGGTTCGTCGGAAGTCCCTCACAAAGCCATCTTGTCCATCAATCAGGCTCGTTCGGCACGCGCGCATGTCCTTGCCGATCTTGGTGACCGGCGTGGCACCTACACGCTGGCCCACGGTGCCGCTGCTGTCGGGTCCTGCAGACTCCGGAGCCGGGTGGTGAGTTCGGTGTGGGCGCGGGTGTCGCCACGTTGCGCGCGGCGGATGTAGCTGGTGAGCGTGTGGAGGTCGCGCATACGGACCAGCACATCGAAGAGCGGCTCGCCGCGAGGGTCGTGTCCGTAGGCGCGCAGAAAAGCATCGATGTCAGCTTCGCGGAGGCCGAATCTTCTGGCCTGCACCGTGTTGGCGAGATCCAGCTCGCGCGGAGCGATCGAGGTTTCATCCCAGTCACCGAGGAGTACCGTGTCGCCGGCCCAGAGGGTATTTCCGGTGTACGCGTCGCCGTGGACCATGCCGCGGCCCAGGAGGGTGGGCTGGGTTCGATACTCGGCGATGAGCCGCTCGGCCTGCTCGCTCAACCAGCGCCGGTCCGCCGCAGACAGCATTGTCGGCGTGAGGTCGGGGGTGAGGATGCTGACGAGCCCGATCAGCGGCTGGTAGTCGGGCAGTGGGAAGGGTGGTGCCGGGAGGGTATGGAGCTGTGCCAGGATCTCGCCGAGGTGCTGTGGCGATGGCCGGTCGGTGCGGTGCTGGGGGTAGTAGGTCCAGAACGTGACTGTCGAACCAGCGATATCGATCGCGTGGTCGAGGGCGGGTTCGGTAACCGGTAGGTCATGGTCGGCGAGCCAGCGGGTGATGGTGAGCGAGGCTTTCGCCCGGAGTCCGGCGTGGTCGTTGCCGTTGATCCGGGCCACGACACCCGCCGAGGGCAGGTGGTAGACGCTGTTGCTGTGCGCGTGCAGCAGCTCGGCGCCATCAGCAGGGATCCCGGCCAGGCGACAGGCTGCGAACAGGATGTCGTCGGTGGGTGTCATTCCAGGTGCCGGGACGAGGTGAGCATGTTGATCTCCTCGCTGAGCTCGACGGTGGTTGGGTCGTTGGCATAGTGGGTGCTCGACAGGGCGGTGTCAACTGCGCGCAGGCCGTCGGCGATGGGCTGGATGCGCTGTTCGCTGGGTAGCCGTAGTACGGGGGTCAGGATTTCTCTGGCGCCGTCGAGTTCGCCGGAGTGGATGCGTCCGATAGCGACGTCGGCGCGGGCGAGTGCTTCGTCGCCGTAGGAGCGTTCGGTTGCGGGCCCGGACTCGTAGGCCGAGATTGCCTCCAGCGCCCATCGTTGGGCGTGCTCGTGTTCGCCGAGTAGACGGTGGGTGGATCCGAGGTAGTAGGCCATTTTGCTGGGCGGAAATCGAAGTGCGCCGCCGAGCATGGTGAGTTCGTCGTGGGCAGCGGCTTCCGCGGCCTGGATGCTTCGTGTGATGGCGGCTCGGGCGGCGTCCGCGCGGCCGATCCGGGCGGCGCATCGGGCTTCGATGGCTGCCAGTCGTACCTGTTGCTCGCCGACAGGTGCAATTGATGCGGCTTTGGCCGCGAGTTCCATAGCTTCGGCTGGGCGGCTGTTCCATTCCCAGATCAGTGCGCGGGTGCCCTCGGCCCAGGCGTGCAGTCCGGGATGTCCGAGGTTGACAGCGATCGCTTCGGCGGCGCGGGCGTGGCGCTCGGCGGCGCGGGGATGACCGAGGTTCTCGGTGACGTGCGCGAGCAAGTCGATGGTGATGCCGCCCAGGAGAACCAACTCACGGGCTCGTGCCGGTGCAGGACCGGTGTGCAGAGCAGCGCGGATCTCGCCGCGCAGTGCCCGCAGGCGTTCTATCAGCGGAAGCGGTGTGGCACAGACGAACTGGCGGCCGATCGCAGTGAGCTCATCGGCGACCTGGGCGCTATCCAGCTGCCCGCCAGTCGCGGTGATCCATTCGGCGAATTCGGTGGATTCTCGTGCCGCGGTCACCAGATCGTCATCGCCATTGTGAGGGCGGCTGCGTTCGATGAGCCTTACGAGGCTGCCGCCGGCATCGAGCGCTGTGTCGATTCGGGCGGCGATATCCGCTGTGGGCGTGCGCTTTCCGCGCTCGATTCGGCTCAGGGCCCCTCGGTCATAGCTGATCAGGCGGGCGAGTTGGTCGGCTGTGAGGCCGTGTGCGGTCCTCAGCCGCTTCATGGCCGAACCGAATTCCCCACTCACGAATACCCCTCTGTTTGCCTATCGTGCTGGGCCGATTCGGGGCCAATTCTTTTGGCCCGCAGCTGGCCCCAGCAACCCCTGGTCAAGGGTGTCCTTGACACGTCAGCATCGTAACCAGCACCCGGTCGGCGTGCTTGGCTCCGCGGAAATTCGCAAGCGGCGGTGTCCAGTGCCGGCGCGACCCGTTCCCCTCACGGGGCTCGCGACGACAACGCAGGAAATACCGCATCCGACCGGGTGCCCGCTAGACGCGATCCCACTGCGACAGAGCTTTCCCGACGCTTGGAGTATGTTGTGAGCAGGCTATCTACCCAGTACGAGGCGACTTGCGGCCCGGGAACGCCGGTACCCGACCTTGCGGTTACGCAGACGTCGCCGGTTGCTCCGGACGATCGTGCTGTGCCGCTGTACACCGCGGGGTTCGCCGCTGATCCGGCTCGCTGGTTTCGGGAGTGGGAGGGTGAGTTCGGGTCGCTGGTGCCGGTGGAGTTGGCCCCGGGAGTACCGGCGATGTTGGTGCTGGGGCATCGGGAAGCGTTGAAGATTCTGCACAATCCCGACACCTTCCCCGCCGATCCGAGCGGGTGGCAGCGGAATGTGCCCGGGAATTGCCCGGTTCGGCCGTTGTTGGAGGCGGGCCCGACACCGGCACGGACTGCGGGGGTCGAGCATGCCCGGTACCGGGGTGCGCATGTCGCGGCGTTGGCGCGGGTCGATCAGCACATGCTGCAGGCCGAGGTGGAACGGTACTCGGTCGCGCTGATCAACGCGTTCTGGGCGGTGGGGTCGGCGGAGCTGCGGGCACAATTCGCTTACCCGCTGGTGTTCGAGACCGTAAACCGGCTGGTGGGTGTATCGGGGGATGCCTCGACTGCGCTGGCGTCGGTGCTTGCGGCGCTCACCGATGTTCGCGACGTCGACGCTGCTGCGGCGGGGCGGCGACTGCTGGATTCGGTGCTGTTTAAGGTGGTGCAGGGCAAGCGGGCGGCACCCGGTGAGGATGTGGCGTCGTGGCTGCTGGCACACGAGGCGGGTTTGTCGGAGGCCGAGGTGGTGGCCCAGCTCGCACTGATTTATGAGATGGCTGTCGAACCCACCACGGCGTTGATCCTGAACACGATCCGGTTGATCCTGACCGACGACCGGTTCGCTGCCGCGCTGGGTGGGAGCCTGTCCACCCGGGAGGCCCTGGACGAGGCGCTGTTCACCGACCCGCCCCTGATGAACTGGTGCGTGCGCTACCCGCACGTGCCCCAGTTGATGGACAACGGTGTCTGGTTGCCCGCGCATCAACCGGTGATCGTCAGCCTGGCCGACTGGCACAGCGGTCCCGCCGCCCAGGCCGACCGCCGTGGTAACCGCTCACACCTGGCGTTCGGCGCCGGGATCCATGGCTGCCCCGCCGACGGGATCGGGCTGCTGATCGCGACCATCGCTCTCGACCAGCTCATGGACGCGGTCCCGGATATGCGCCCGGCCGGGCAGCTGGCGTGGCAGGCGAGCCCGTTCCACCGGTCCCTGACCGCGTTGCCCGTGGCTTTCGAGCCAGTCCGGTCACTTCCCTAGGCCAATTGTCCACGCCATTTCTGTTCCCGGTTGTCGTGATGCACGTGTTGTAAGGAAAACGAGAAGCCATGCTCAGCCCTCAGTCGCTGTCCCGTAGCGGCACCTGTTCGATCGAAGAACTCGGTCCCCGTACCCCGCTCTACACGCCCGCTTTCGCTATAGCCCCCTACGCCGCCTACGAGCGCATGCGCCAAGGCGGACGAACCCTGGCCCCGGTCGAACTCGCCCCGAATATCCCCGCCACCCTGGTTATCGGCTACCACACCGCGGTGCGGGTCCTCAATGATCCTGACCGGTTCCCGGCCGACCCGCGGGTATGGGAGAAATCGCTGCCGGATGATCACCCGTTGCTACCGATGCTGGGATGGCGGCCCAATGCCCTGCGGACCGCGGGCAAAGAGCATGCCGGCCACCGGGATGCGCTGCAGACTGCGCTGTCGGTAGTGGATCTGCATGCGGTGCGGGAACGCACGATCCGGGTCGCCGCCTCACTGATCAACCAGTTCTGCCAGGCCGGCGAGATCGAACTGATCGAGCATTACATCACCCCGCTGGTGTTCACCGTGCTCAACGAGACCGTCGGCTGCCCACCCGGGATCGGTGAACGGCTGCGTGTGGCGATCGCGGCCATGTTCGAAGGCGTCGATACCGAGCACGTGAACGCCGAGGTGGCAGCGGCACTGTTCGAGTTGATCGAACTCAAACGCCGCACACCCGCCGCCGATATCGCGTCCTGGCTGGTGCACCGGTGCCCGAACCTGTCCGATGAGCAGCGGATGCATCAGCTGGTCACGATCTACTCCGCAGGGATCGAGCCGGTGCACAACCTGATCGCGAACACGATCCGGCGGATGCTGACCCATGCCCGCTACCGCCACGACAACACTCACTTCACACCCCCGGTGCGTGATGCGGTCGAAGAAACCCTCGCGGACGATCCGCCGATGGCCAACCTCTGCAACAGCTACCCGCGCCAGCCCGTTCTGGTCGATCGGGTGTGGCTTCCGGCGGACCAGCCGGTGCTGGTGAGCATGGCCGCCTGCAACACCGACCCCGCAATCGTCGGGTCCCAGGGCTGGACCGACAACCGCGCGCACCTGGCCTATGGCAGCGGTCCGCATGCCTGCCCGGGTATGGCGCGGGAGATGTCGAAACAGATCGGGATCGAGGCGATCGCGCAGTTCTTCGATGCCTTCCCCGAGGCCGAGCTCGCCGTTTCAGCGGACGAGGTGCCGTGGCGAACCGGCCCGTTTCACCGTGCCCCCGCGGCAGTGCCCGTCGCGTTCCCACCCACACCGCCGTTGATCATCCCACCGGCACCGGCCCACCGATGACACCCCGGCGCTCGGTCGTCGGCCGCCACGCCCGTATCTCCGGATTCCGCACCACGGAAAAGAGGGACACCATGACCACCACCATTACCGATCTCGTCACCCCCATCGGCTACCGAGGTGAGGACCCGACCGTCGCCGGGCTGCGCGGGGCGCTGTTCGGTGAGCATCTCGGCACGCACCGCGCCGCGATGGACATCATGCTGAGGCTCGGCGATGTTGCTCCCGGCGACGACGTCACCTACCGGGAAGAGACTCGGGTCGGGCCGGCGCTGCTGCCCCAGTTGATCGAGGATCTCGGGCTCCCGGCGCGCAAGATCGCTCAGGGCGTGCACGTGCGGGGCGCGGTCTGCGATAGCGCGGCAGTCGCCGCGACGCACGTATTGACAGTGCTGAACGGCCATTTCGCGTTGACGTGCCGCGCGCTGCTCGAGCTGGGCAACGACAGCGACTATGTGCAGCGGTGCTTGGCCGATCTGGACAGCGGTAAGACGCTGGGTGTGTTCGCACACACCGAGTTGGGCGGGACCAACGGTGGCGCGGATCTGCAGCTGATCGCGGTACGTGATCGCGCGGCGGGCGGCTACCGTCTCTACAGCCCCAGCATCGAGGCGGTCAAAGCGATGGCCAACCTCGCCGCTCCCGATGTGCCGGCCATCGCCGTGTTCACCGCGCGCCTGGTGGAGGACGGTGAGGACAAGGGTGTGCTGGCGTTTGCGTCGCGGGTCCGGAACGTCGACGGTGTCCTGGCCGAGGGCGTGGAAATCCACACTCTGCCACCGAAACACGGCTCAGCCATGCCGCATGCCTTGATCAAGCTGAACGGGCTGTTCGTCCCGCAGGACGGGATCCTGTGCGGGGATTGGGGCGGGTTCGATGACACCGGGGCCTTCGTGTCCGAGGTCCCGGTCCGCGAACGGTTCCAGCGAACGGTTGGGCCGTTGATCCATGGGCGCCTCGATCTGGGTATCGCGATGAACCGCAGCGCCGGGGCCGGGGTCGCGGCTGCGGTCGGGTTCACGGATCAACGTCCCCACGGTGACAGTGACGCCTTGCAGCGCGATATCGTCACCGCCGTCGCCGACACGTTCGCGTGTGGCGTGCTGGGGCGGATGGTGCGCGATCTGGTGGCGGCCGGACCCGATACCCAGCCTCCGCTGGGCCTGTGGGTGATGGTGCTCAAACCAGTGTTGACCACCCTCGCCCAGGACGCGCTGATCGTGTGCCGCGAACGGTTGGCCGCGCACGGGATTCTGCGCTGCAACTACCTCCCGGATGCGATCGCCAACGTCTTCGGCGGGAAAACCGCCGAAGGCGACACCCTCGCTCTCCAAGTCGCGGCGGGGCGGGTTGCGAAAACCTTGTGCCTCCTGACACTTCCCGGGACACCGGCGGAGAAGCCGTGGTGGCTCGAGATGATCACGGTCCGCGAAGACCACCTTGCCACCGATCTCCACCTCGCGACCGGCATCGACCGCGACGAGTACGAGCCCGACGGGGATGCGCTGGGTCTGGACTCCGCCCGCGCCGATATGGCCCACACCACCGGGACACGCCTGGCGGTGACCGCCGCGCTCATCGCCGCCGAGGAAGCCACCGACCCCCACGCGGCCACCGTGGCGTACTCGGTGGCTGCGGTGGTCGCACTGGGTTACCTCGCCCCGCTTGGGACGTGGTTCCAGCGGCGGGGGATGCAATCCGATCAATGCGCGGCCGAGATCGAAACCGACCTCCTGTACCACCGCCGCATCCTCGTCGACAACCTCGTCATGGTGGCCGCGGCCTTCGATGTCCCGCAACTGCCCGGGGCGCCGGTATTCGCCCCGGACTACAAGCAGTCGTTCAGTGAACTCACCGGTTGGGGCCCCGACAACTTTGCCCAGTCGCAATGACCTCTGGGCTGCGGTGGGGTATGGGCCAGGACCGCGATCGGTGGTCCCGCCGGCACGCTGACTGCGCCAGCGACGCCGAGTTCGCATCGCTGGGTGAAGCGATGTTCGTCCGTACTGCACACGGCGGTCACGGGCCCGAGTGTCTGCAATCCCTGAGCGCCGACGCCTATCTCGGTGGTCGCGCCAACCGTGATGAGTACGAATAAGGCCCCTTTCGACGTGAGGATTTTCTATGCGATACCCGGAGCACGGCACTCGCCGAGCCCGATTCCCCGTTACTCGGCTCCGGAGCCCGAACTGGTGGCCCGGCCCGCGTGGCGTGGTGGCCATGCCCTCGCCCAGCATCGGCGATCGGCGCCGGTGATGGGCGGTAAGAACCGGAAACGCCCCCACGCTCACACCGGCCGCCACTCCCGCCGCCGCACCAGTAGTCGTAGCGCTGGTGGTGACCGGGCGCGGTCGGTGTCGCGGTATCCCGGGGACTCGCTGATCGAGGTGCTTCTGTTGTGCATGATCGGCCGGCGGGCGCAGGTCGAAACCAGCGAGCATGCCGGCCCGGGTGTGGCACAGGTGTGGGGGTTCGGCTGTGTCGATGAAGCGACCGCGCACGACCAGGAGTGCATGCCGTTCACGACAGCGGAACTCGCGGTCGGTGGTGCGGTGCTGGAGTATGCGTTCGGCTTGCATGAGCAGATTCCGGGTATCTGGGGATACGGGCTGGGCTACCTCGGGCCGATCCGTTCCCTGGCCCCGGGTGTCCCGATGGCCGGTGACGCGCGCCGTGCCATCGCCGAGGGCCGTATGGATGACGGTCAGGTCTGGGAGCTGGAGTTCTCGGCGGTGATCTACGACGCCCGTGGCCGGATGCACACTGCCACCCTTCCCCTTCTCACGCCCACCGGTCTCCCGACGTTCACTCACACCGATATCGCGACGAAGACAGACGAGTTCGTGGACGCTTTCCATGCCGATGGGATCGATACCGATCTCTGGTTCGCCGCCCTCGCTCTCGATATCTGGCGTAACGAACGACTGCTGCACCGCCTGCTACCACGACTGTCCGCCCTCAACCCGGCCGATTTCTCCGATGACAGTGGGTGAACAGCCGAACCGCCTCCGCCGGCTGGCCCGCAGCAACTCGCCCGGGAAGCGCGGGAAGCCTGGTCGGCGATGATCCTGGGATCGCTGGCCATGCACCAACTTCTCCACCACACCCGCCCCCACCGGCCCGAGCCCGCCCCGGCCGTCGCCGAGCGCGCGGCTCGCCACCACTCCACTCCACAATCTCTCGGGCATCCATCCGCCACCGAGACATTCACCCCTGCCGAGGAGCAACCGTGATTTCCCTGCACCACATCAGAGTTGCGCTGGCAACTGTTGCCGCGCTGACCGCGCTCGTTGCCCTGGCCTGCGCCACCTCGCTGCACCGGTCCGGCACCGGCGAGACGCCGCGACTCACTCATCACACCGCCCCGCTCGCCACACCAGACTCCTCGGTCGATATCCAGGCCGGGATCGACTCGCTACTCCTTGGTACCCGCTACTGCGTCCACGTGACTCCCGCTCCAGCCGCCACCGACGGAGCGCAGCGCTGGAACGTCGAACTGGTCCAGCAGGTCCCGGGCGAAGTCATGCTCGACACCTGGCGACCCGAGCTTGGAAACTGCCCGCTGGCTCCGGCGTTCGTGGACTTAGGGCGACGCTACGAGACGCTGGCCGCCGGTTTGAATGCTGGGACGCACCGACAGCCCCGCCGACAATCACAGCCCGGTTCCGCAGCCACAACGCATCCAGGTCTATACGGTCCCCGCGGTGCCCCCAGCGATGTGAGTGGATTATGCCTCGATCACTGAATGGGAGCGTTGCACGGTTGGCGCGGGCCGCCCGTCGTCGGTGGTTGTGGATGGGTAACCGGCGTAACGACCTCGGACACTGCGCCGAGTCCCCTCATCGGGGGTGTATCCGTCTGGGCCTTTCTGTCGCCGCGCCGTCGTTTTCAAGGAGTGTCGCTGTGAAGTCCCAGCGTGTTGTCGTTGTCGGTCAGGGATATGTGGGGTTGCCAGTGGCGATGCTCGCCGTTGCGCGTGGTTTCGAGGTGACCGGATATGACGTCGATGCTGACCGGGTTGCGCGGCTCCGTGCGGGCCGCTCGTTTATCGGGGATGTACCGGATGCCCGGTTGCAGGCGTCGTTGCAGTCGGGTTTGTATCGGGTGAATGCGGATGAGGATGAGTTGCGTGGGTTCGATATTGCGGTGATCGCGGTGCCGACCCCGGCGCTGGCCGGTGAACCGGATTTGAGCTACGTGGAATCGGCGGCGAAGGCGCTGGCCGTACACCTGCGCCCTGGTGCAACGGTGATCCTGGAATCCACGACCTGGCCGGGTACGACCGAGGAGGTCGTGGTTCCGCTGCTGGAAACGTCTGGGTTGCGCGCCGGTGCCGATTTCGCGGTGGGGTATTCGCCGGAGCGAATCAATCCAGGTGATGGGCTGGCGGGGATGGCGGCTGTGCCGAAGGTGGTGTCCGGGATCGACGCTGCCTCGTTGCAGCAGGTGGCCGGGTTCTGGGCTGCATTGGTCGAGACGGTGGTCGTCGCGCCGGATATCCGGACTGCGGAGTTCTCGAAACTGCTTGAGAATGTGTTCCGGCTGGTGAACGTGAGTTTGGTCAACGAACTCACCCAGCACGCGGGCGCACTGGGTGTCGATATGTGGGAAGCGGTGCGACTGGCAGCCACCAAACCCTACGGCTATATGCCGTTCACGCCCTCCGCGGGTGCGGGAGGCCATTGTCTACCCGTCGATACCAAATACCTCACGTGGTGTATCCGGCAGACCGGTGGGGTCGCGGCGGTGGTGGAGGCCGCCGATGAGGTGAATGCGCGGATGCCGGGCTGGGTCGCTGGCCGGATCGTGGCCGGGTTGGCTGCTCGTGGCCATCGGCCCGCCGGTGCGCGGGTGCTGGCGATCGGGATCACCTACAAGCGCGATGTCGCCGATACACGCGAGTCCTGCGCGATCCAGGTGGTCGCCGCGCTCCGCGCCCACGGCATCAACGTGCAGGTATATGACCCCCTTGTGGCGGCGGACAGAGCCGATGTCACCGGCGAGTTGACCGCGGCGATGATCCAGGCTGCCGATGTTGTGGTCGTTCTGGTCGATCACAGCTGCGTCGACCTGGAGATGATCGCCGAGGCCCGGTATGTGTTCGATGCTCGTGGATGCCTGGCAGGTCGTGCCAATGTGGAAGTGCTGTAGTGGTTCAGGCGACCGCTTCGATGCTTGCGATGAGTTCGGCCGCCAGCTCGCGCACCAGCGGCTCGTCACGGCCTTCCACCATGACCCGGATCACGGGTTCGGTGCCCGAGGCGCGCAGCACGATTCGGCCGGCGTCACCGAGGCGGCGGGTGGCGGCCTCGGTGGCTGCGGCGACGTCTGGTTCGTTGGTCAAATCGAAATGTGCTGGTACCCGCACGCTTTCGAGTACTTGCAGGTAGCGGGGCATCCCGGCGGCGAGTTCGGCGAGGGAGGACCCGGTGGTGGCGAGAACCCCGAGGACGGTGATGGCCGCGGCCAGGGCGTCTCCGGTGGGGGTTTTGTCGAGCATCAGCAGATGTCCGGAGGCTTCGCCGCCGAGGACGCCGCCGCGGTCGGCGAGGGTCTCCAGGACGTAGCGGTCGCCGACTTTGGCGCGCACCAGCTCGATTCCGTGGGAGCGCAACGCTTCTTCGAGTCCCATGTTGGTCATGACGGTGCCGACCACCGGGCCGCGCAGTTCACCGGCAGCGTGGCGGTGGGTGGCGAGGACGTAGAGCAGCTGGTCGCCGTCGATCAGCGCACCGGTGTGGTCGACCATCAGCAGCCGGTCACCATCCCCATCGAAGGCGATGCCGAGGTCGGCGTTCTGGGCGACGACGGTGTCCTGCAACAGTTGCGGGGCGGTCGACCCGCAGCCCTGGTTGATGTTGGCGCCGGTCGGTGTAGCGCCGATCGCGGTCACGTCTTTGACCAGGTCGCCCAATACCTGCGGGGCCACCTGCGCGGTCGCGCCGTTGGCGCAGTCGACGACCACCTGCAGCTGCGAGATATCGGCGGTGGCGGGCAGCAGGCCGGTGCAGAACCGGCCGTAGCGGTCGAGGGCGTCGTCGAGTGCTGTGAGCTGGCCGAGCTGCGGGGAGGCGAGGGTCTTCACCGGGTCGTCGAGAGCGTTTTCGATGCTGATCTCGGTGGCATCGCTGAGCTTGCCGCCCGTGCGGTCGAAGAACTTGATGCCGTTATCGGAGGCGGGGTTGTGGCTGGCGCTGATCACGGTGCCCAGTGCCGCGCCGGTCGTGGTGACCATGTGCGAGATCGCCGGGGTCGGCAGCGCCCCGACCGTGCGGACATCGACACCGGAAGCCAGGAACCCGGCGGTGAGCGCGGCCTCGAACATCGGCGCCGATTCCCGGGTGTCGTGCCCGATCACTGCACACTGTCCGGCCAGATCGAGCACCTGGGCCGTCGCCGAGGCCAATCTCATCGCGAAATCGCTGGTCAGCGGGAATTCTCCGACCCTGCCACGGACCCCGTCGGTCCCGAAATAGCGGCGACTCATCAACACCTCTCTCATCGGTTGCTGGCGCGGCGAGCCTACGCCACACCGATACCTGCCCTGCCCCTCGAACGAATGGAGCCCGCCGTGCCCCACCGAGTTGTCATCATCCCCGCTCACCACGAGCCCGAGACCGTCGGGGCAGTAGCGGCAGCCGTCCCCGACTGCCTCGAGGCCGATGTCCTCGTCCTCGACGACGGCGGAAATGGGGTCTTGGGTGAGTTGCCGCCTCGTGTCCAGGTGCTCGAGGTGCCCGGCCAGGGCTCGACCGGCAACGGGGCGGTGGTGCGGTTCGGTCTGGCCGCAGCCCTCGACCGCGGAGCTCAGGAGATCTACCGCCTCGATGGCGACGGCCAGCATGATCCGAGGTACCTGCCCGCCGCCGCCGAGGCACTTCACCACGGCGCCGATGTGGTGATCGGCTCGCGATTCCACCCGTCCTCACCAGCGCCGGCCCCCGGACCGGTCGACCGGCTGCTGCTCACCGAATCGATGCGCCATCTCGTGCACCAGCTCACTGGGCTCCAGCTCACCGATGTGATCTCCGGGTTCTGGGCGTTACGCGCCGAACTCGCCGGCGAACTCCTGCCGCATCTGACCACTACCGGGTATGGATTGACTCTCGAGCTGCTCTGCCGGGCCGCTCACGCCGGTGCGGCCATCGCCGAGATCCCGCATCCGCAGATCTACGCGGGCACCGCCCGGATGACCACCAAATACGCCTCCGACCAGCTCACAGCCCGCTGCGCTCGTGCAGGAACCTACCTCGCGGTGCTGTCGACCGTAGCCGCAGATCTCGGACTCACCCTGGGTGCGGCGTCATGACCACTGCCACCGGAATTGCCGAGCACTGGATGCGGGATGCGACCCGGATCGACCCGGACAGAGTGCGCGCCTATATCGCCGCCGCACAGCGTGAGCGCGCGGTTTACCGGCTCGATCCCGAGCGGGCCTGGCGCTACCAGGATCAGCCCGCGCTGCTCGCTGCACACGGCGACCATTTCGATCTGGCGATTCTGCCCGCGCTCACCCACGTGGTCCTACCCACCGGTGTCACCGCCCGGCTTCGCCGGATCGGGCCGCTGCTACGGGCGGCGCTGACCACGTGCGCCGACCTGATCCCGGCCGACGAAACCTCCCGAGCATTCGTTTCCGCTGGTGAAAAAGCCGAAAGCCTCGGGCTCTCGGCACGCGTCCGCGACACCGCCACGATCGCGGACTGGATCCGTGTGGACTACGTTCTGCGCGAGAGCACCGAGGGACCGCAACCGGTGATCGTGGACATCAACCTCATGCCCGGAATGACCCACACCACCGCAGCAGTCGCCGCACTACATCGCCGGCTCCTGCTGCCCGACAACCCCCAGCTCCGGGACGAGTTCGCCGCACTCGACCACTACGACATCGACCCGATCGACCGGATGCGTGAACGCTACGCGACCACCGTCGGCGCCGACACGGTGCATTTCGTGGTCCGCCGCGGGCACGGCCTGGAACCCGATGTCACCTCCGCCGCCCGTTCCCTGACCCGACGCGGCCGAGTGCGCGGCGTGCTCACCTACGCCGAAAACCTCTCCGCCCTCGATAACGGCTCCCCGGTGGTGGTTCGCCAAGCGCGCACCACCACCAAACACCTCGACCCCAGCCACAGCGACCAAGAACGCGCGGCCATCAACGACCTGCTGATCCGCGCAGGCCGTGGTGATCTCTCCTGCTATCCCGGACCGCACATGTACATGGAATCCCACGCCTGGCCGTACTTCATCGCCACCGCCCCCTACGCACAGCACCTTCGCCACCACCTCGGCGAACGCGACTATGCGACCCTCACCGCCGCTCTTGCCTCGACCGGAATCGTCGCTGATGGCCGGATCCAGTGGGCCAGCGGGGCCACCGAGCCCATCACCACGGACTCCCTTCACCGGCGCGTGATCAAACGCGGAACCTCCACTGGCGCCGAAGGGGTCGAAGTCCTCGCAGGGAACCGCGGCCGTTGCGCATATCGGCAACGAGCCGCCACCGCCCTCACCGGCCGGACCGAACCAGGCTGGGTTGTGCAGCACTACATCGACAGCCGCAAAGACACCCACCTCGTCGCCGACACTTCCGGGGCAATCCGGCCGGTCACCGGGTACTTGCGCTACGGCGCCTATTACGCCGCCGGCTCCTACATCGGTGGCTACGCGCTGCTCTCACCCCAATCACGAATGGTGCACGGCGGATCTGCGACCCACTGGCTCACACTCGCCGGACAACCACGATGACCCGACTGCTGCTCATACGGCACGGCGCTGCCGCCAACCACGGACTCATCGCCAGCACCCGAACCTGCCGCGGCCTGTCCCCACTGGGCCACAACCAAGCCCGAGCCCTCGCCCAGCGCCTGGCCACCGAACAGCGAAACCTGCGGACGACCACCGTTTACACGACCACCGTGCCCCGCGCCCGTCAGACCGGTGAACACCTTGCCCACGTACTCGGTGTACCGCTCCGCGCCGAACTCCCAGGGCCGAACTACGGCACCGCCGAGGGCCGATACCTCGCCGAAGTACTGGCTCGCCGCGACGTGCCTCCCGCCCTCGAACCGGAAACCCCCTTGGCGGAAGGAGCGGAGCCGTGGACGAGACTGAGTAGCCGCGTCAGCCACGAACTGGCCATCATCACCGACCGACACCCCGGTGAAACCGTCGCCGTCGTCTGTCACCGCCAGAACATCGTCGCCGCAACGCAAAGCTTCCTCGGCGCACCACCCACAGTGGAGCATGTATCGATCGAGCTCGGCCCGACCTCGATCACCGATTGGCAACAGCGCCTGGTTCGAGGAACCAGGACAAGCTCAACCAGCCGCTACCGGTGGGTTCTTCTGCGCTGCAATGACCTCAACCATCTCAACGAGGTCGACGGAGCCAGCGCTGGTTGAATCAATTCGGGCGCCCTCCCGTGCCGGGGACCCGGCAGGGCTGGGGGCTCGGTTGATGTTCTCAGCACGCGATCGGGGGCGTGTTGTAGAGGCCGTGCGTGATGAGGATGTCGGGGTAGGCGCTGTATTCGTCGACTTCGAAGCTGAGGGAGAGGTGTTTGTTGGCGCCGGGTATTCGTATTCCGGTCGGCGCCGGGCGAGACCAGCGGTAGGTCACCTGCATCGGGGTGCAGTCCCATACACGGCGGAAATCGGGGTGTGCTCGCAGTGTCCGGAACAGCGTTCGTGCTCGGGGCAGGTCGCGGTATCGGCCCATTGCTGCGCGCACGAGTGTGACGACGTAGCGGAGTTCGTCTTCCCAGTTCTCGATGTTGTCGCGGCCGGCGGTCGACAGTATCCACAGAAGGATGTTGTCGTCGGCTGCGGCGAGGCCGGGCATCACGCGGTGGAATAAGCGGTTGCTGTGCAGGACGGTCTGGAGGGGATCGAAGTAGGCAGCCACGATCTCGCAGGAGTCGAGGTGATCGAGGTGGTGGTGGACGCCGATTTCGGTGAGGTGGCGGCGGAGTTCGGCAGCGGCTGGGAGGTCGGCGGACGGTTGGCACAGGTCGTAGAGGTGCTGTCGCTGCGAGGTGTCGAGGTCGAAGCAGTCGACCAGGTTGGCGAAGACACGGGAGCTGGGGATGGTCCGTTTCCGGATGATCTGGTGGAGGTAGGAGACGCTGATCCTGGCTTCGTGGGCGGCGGCTTCGCGGGAGAGATGATGTTGGTGTCGTAGGTATTCGAACGAGTCGTGGAAGTCGGGCATGCCGGTGAGCACGGGGAGCTTGGGCATCACCGCGCTCGTCTCTGCGGTAGTAGGTGGGTGATGTCTGCCGGGCATGCAGGGCTGGGTGCCGGTGCGGGGCGATGGTGATCGACGGGTGTGAGCGTGGTTTCCATTCGTGTACTCCTGTTCGACCGGTCCCGTTGGTGGGCGCGGGCGGGTGGGGTTGGGGTGCGGATCGGTCAGGACGGCGGGCCGTCGCGGTAGGCGAGGAAGAAGTGGAGATCGGGGGAGCCTTGTGCGCCGAGGTGGATTCGCGCGGTGCACGGCTCGCCGGTGGCGGGGTCGTGCACGAGGATGGGTTGCTCGGTTCGGAAGCCGTAGGCGACCGAGAGGCTGGTGTCCCACGCCTGAGCGAAGGCAGGCGCGTCACGAAGCTGCTGGTAGAGGGTGAATGCAGCCGGGGTTGTGCGGTGGCGTCCGAATGCGCCGCGGAGGGAAGCGACCAGGTGGGTGGCCGTGCTGTTCCAGTGCACGACAAAGGCTTCGGCGGTTGGTGTGGGAGAGTCGGGGTGGAAGAACCATAACGCGATGTTGTCGCGGTAGTGCTCGACGTCGGGCAGTTCTGCTCGGAAACGGTCGTTGGCGAGGACGACGTTCCACAGGGGATCGAGGTAGGCGCCGGCCAGGTTACGTCGATCGAGGTAGGCCAGTTTCGCGCGGTGCTCGGGAGAGCCTGCGCGGGCACGCAATTCCGACACCGGCGGCAACGGGATCGCGGGTTGAGCGAGGTCGCGGGTGTGGCGCTGCTGGGCATGATCGAGGTCGTAGGCGACGACCAGATGGTCCAGCACCGCCGAAGAGCACGCGACGGTGCCGTACTCGATCTTCTTGAGCAGCTCGGTACTGACATGCAGAAGCCCGGCGGCACGCGACCGGGTGAGGCGGCGCTGTTCACGGACCCGGCGCACCCAACCGCCGAAGTCAGGCAACTCCGATTCAGCACGGCCAGGGCGCGCCGCACGACCGGGGCGCCGTCGCCGATCACGAGCCGGGTTCGTTGTCTGGTTCACGTCAAGCCCCTCCTACTACAGTCTTCCGTAGAACCTTCACTGTGAGCTACCTTGAAGGGTTAACTCCCCCGAGTTGATCTCGTTCTTACCAGAAAACAAAAGACCCGGCCACACCATTCGCTGTGAAGTGGCTGACGAATAGCTGAAGCCCTCGGAGTGGCCCGAGTGCAGCATTTTCCGTGCCTTCCGTCAATCGGGACAGGCGTCGGCAGAATTCTTCGACTGACACTCCTATTACCCCTTTCTCCTATAAGTGCTGGCCACGGTGTGCGGCGGCAGGGGTAACGACTTCAACAGCAGAATCGTTACCTGTCGAAAGGCTGGCGTGGCAGGGTTTTCCGGGGCTGTGATGGTGGGGTATCGCACCTCCTCCGAAAGGGAAACCTGTGGATCTCTACTCGATTCTGACGCTGCTCGACGCCGGTGTGTCGCTGGCCTCGAGTGTCCTGAACTTCGCTACGCAGGCGTTCGGTCTGGCGTTGCCGTTCCTGTGATAGTCCGGCCTATTTCCCTCTAGTTGAGGGAAATTATGGACCGGCACTCCCGGCTGCGGTCCGCAGCCGGGAGGTGCGGGAATTGGTCGCGCTCTCGCGCAATTCCCGATCATTTCTGATTTTCTTTCTCCTTCGATCGGAAGGGTTATTTGTCGTGCCCGAAAAAGGGAATACATCCTCGGTTGCCGCCGCGCTGCCAAGGCTGGGGGGTCGCCGCGCATGCCTGCCCTATGGAGGGCGGATGCTGTGGGGTGGCCGCCTGGTCGCTGCCGGTGCTGTACCGGTGCTGATGCTGCTGGCCGCCCAGCACGCGAGTGCGGTGACGCTCGCCCCGATCGCCGACCAACCCGGGGTCACCGCGCCGGCCCAGCCCGGCACCGAGGCTCCCGCTCCGCCTCCCGCCCCACCCGCGCCGGCGGTGTATCCGGAACAGCCGCCCGAGGTTCGCAACGGCCCGGCTTCGCGACCCGCCCCCTCGCCCTCGCCCGCGCCGCCGGTGAATGTGGTCGAGCTGCATGCCCCGGCGCCGGTCGAACCGGTGGCTCCGATCGAACCACCGGCGGACATGATCCGGATCGGCCAGACACAGTTCCCCGAGCCGGAGTGGCTGCCACCGGAAGTCGGCGACACGATCAACACCGTCAGTGCCGACCTCGAAGCCCAAGCCGCAACCTTCCTGGACTCGGTCGGTATCCCGGCCGGGCGTTCGGATCGGGTCGCGGGAGCCACCGTCGCCGGAGCCGGGGTCGGTGGCGCGATCGGCGGCGCGGTGGCCGGGGTCCCGGCCGCGGCGGCGGGTGCGGTCGTGGGTGGGCTGATCGGCGGCACCATCGGCGGTATCGCCGGGGCTGCGCTCGGCACGGTCGTGGCAGTGCCGGTGATCGGCACGGTCACCTCCGGCGTGGCGGGTACCGCGTTGGGTGCGGCGGCGGGTGCGGTCGTGGGAGCGGTGGTGGCTGGGGTGCCCGCCGCGGCGGCCGGTGCACTCGTCGGCGGCACCGTGGGCGCGGGATTCGGCGCGGGTGTGGGAGTGGGGCAGCCGTGACCCGGAGAAGCGCCCTCGCCGCAGCAGTCCTGGCAACGGTCGCCAGTGGCCTGTGCCTGCCGGGTTCCAGTGCGGCGCAAGCCCCCGCCGCAGGCCAGAGCTGCCCGGTGTTGTGGGTGCTCGGGGTGCAGGGCACCGGCGAGTCCTCGCCGGGTGCCTCCGAGACCGCCGACACCGGGATGCTCGGGCACCTGCTCGGTCCGGTGGTGGCCGCCGCACCGGATCTGGTGGCGCGCACCTACATTCCCTATCCGGCCGCGTTCGGGGGAGCGGTCGGCACCGGCGGCGGCAACGACCCCTACACCCACTCGGTGGGTGTAGGGGTGGCCGCGCTCACCGACACCGCCGGGCAGATCGCCACAGCGTGCCCCGGCACCGCCCTGGCCGCCGTCGGATACTCCCAAGGCGCACAGGTGGTCTCGCATTTCGCGCGAACCGTCGGAGCCGGCCAGGGGCCGGTGGCCGCCGATCGAGTCGCGGGAGTCGCGCTGTACTCCGATCCCGAACGGAGCCCCGGTTCGCCGGTGATACCCGGCCGCCCTGGCCAGCTGGTCCCGGACCCGGCCCCCGGCACCACTGGTGCGGCGGTGTCGCAGGTGGCGTTCACCGCCGATCCCGCCTCTGGTGGCGGGATCGCTACCAGAGGCGGCGTCGACTACGGGGCGCTGACCGGCCGGGTCGCCGACATCTGCGTCGAAGGTGACCTGAGCTGCTCGGCACCTGATCGCGCCGCACTGTTGCAGGTGGCCGCCCAGATCGCGGCCCAGGCCGACCTCCGCGATCCCATCGCCGCGCTCGGCTCGATCCAGTCGCTGCTGTCCGGAGTACTCGGTGACACCTGGACCACCGTGCTGCTCAACGACTTCCAGATCGGTCCCCGCTCGGTGGACTACATGCCTACGTCGAGTCTGGCCCAGCGACTCACCGACGCTGCCGACACCCGCAACCCGCCTCCCGGACCCGACGAGGCCACCGCCGCGGCGGGCCGGTGGGCGCAGATCACCACGGTGGTCGCCGGAGATCCGATCATCCAGTTGCCCCGCCTCGCCGCGCAGTTGTCGGCGGCGTTCGGGCAGCTGGTCACCGACAACGCCGACCTTCTCGATCCCAGGGTGTGGCTTCGCTACACCGACATCCCCGGCCGCCATACCGGCTACGCCGCCGCCGGGCTGCTCGCCACCGGTGCGGCGTGGATGACCGCACTCGCCCACGACCTAGCTGGGAGCCAGACGTGAACATCATCGACTTCTATCAGACACCGAACCTGCGGGAAGGGCTGCGGCCCGGCGATCTCATGCGCACCCGCCCGGTATTCACTCCACAACTCGACGGTGCGGCCGACGCGTGGCAAATCGTCTACGTCTCCAGCAATTCCCGCTCCCAGCTCATCGCGGCCTCGGCGATCGTACTGATCCCCGACACTGCACCCGAGCCCGGCAAGACCGCGATCCTGCTGTACTGCCCACCCTTCCACGGCCTCGGCGGGCCGTGCGCGCCCTCGCAACTCCTGGCGACCGGCAGCGAACCCGACACCGCCCCGATCGAAGCGGCCCTGGCGCGGGGATGGGCGGTGGCCATCGCCGATGGCCACGGACTCGGCATCGGCCCCGGACCCCACACCTTCCTCGCCGCCCGCACCGGGGCCAGGCTCGTACTCGATCTCGCCCGCGCCGTCTACCGAGGCGCGAACCTCGAACTGCCCATCGCCCCGGTTGTGGTCTGGGGATACGCCGACGGCGGGCGCGTCGCCGCCGCTACCGGCGAACTGCAGCCGTGGTACGCCCCCGAAGTGGACCTACGCGGGGTCGCCGCCGGCGCCGTCGCCTCCGACCTCGCCGCCGTAGCCCCGGCAATCAGCCAGGGCGCGACCGCAGGACTGGGCCTGGCCGCACTGATCGGGCTGGCCCGTGCCTACGACCAGCTTCCCCTGCGTCATGTGCTCACCGAGGCCGGTGGGATCGCTGCCGCCGAAGCTCAGCACCTCACCGGTGCTCAGCTGCTGCAACAGTTCTCCCACCCGTTGGCGCATTGGTGCCGCCGCCCCGATCCCTGGAACGACCCCTGGTGGCGGCGAGTGCTCGCCCTGGAAACCCTCGCCCACGTCACGGCGGCGACGCCGCTGCACCTGTATCACGGCGAGCTCGACACCCTCGTGCCCGTGCACGCCGGCCGGCGCACGCTCATCGCCTACCGGCAACGCGGCACCACGGTGACCTGGCGCGAGTACGACGCCGACCACCGCGCGACCGCGCAGCAGGCCATCCACCATGTTCTGGCCCGGCTCGCCGACCACATCACCAGCCGACCGGCAACCTCACCCCTGCAGATCGAGACCGAGGACGAGCACACGAGCCGCCCCTGACCCCTCCGGGGAACCCTGCCCGCACCTCCGCTCTTCCCCCTGCCGGGTGCGGGCAGGCCCCCGGAGCATCCCACCGACCCGCGATCAACCCGGACGAGGCGAGATGAATGAGGTACCCCGACACGCCACCCGATGATGAGGACCGCTGGGTGTGGCTGGACGAGCCGCGACCCGCCTCTACGCTGCACGCCGTGCCCGGCCCCGATCTGCATCCAGATCTCGACCCGGACCCTGAATCATCAGGGGATCGTTGGCTGGGCGCGCTGCCGCGGACTCCCGATACCGCTGACACGGGCGGCTACCGGTCGTGGTGGGCCACGGTGCGGCATCGGTTACCGGCCGGGGCGTGGGCGGTGCTGGCCGCTGTGGTCGCGATTCTGATCGGTGTGGTGGCGGTGTCGGTGGATTCCGGTGACGCGGGCGAGGCTGCGGTCACCACGGCGGCACCGCCGAGTTCGGCACCCGCGCCTGAGGGCGCGTGCACCGGGTTGTCGGGCACCGTGGTTACCGACCGGGCCGGTGACCCCGCCACGGTGCCCGGCGTGATCGCCTCTTTTCAGGCCGCCTACTATCTGCGCCGTGATGCCGAGGCCGCGATGCGGCTGCTGGCGCCCGAGTCCGGGATCGTCGTCGACGGGCTCGCCGCGGGCATCGTGTCGATCCCGCGTGGCACCACGCATTGTGTGGCGATCACCCCGATCTCGTCGACCACCGCGAACGTGCACATCGTCGAACTGCGCGCCGAGGGGCAACGCATCGACTACCTCCAAGTCGTCAACACCCGCCCCGGCCCAGACGGTGCCCTGCTGATCAGCAACATCCAGAGGCAAGGATGAAGACCGGCGCGCCGGCGCCGCTACTGATCGCGGTAGCGGGCCTGAGCCCACGCGCCGGGACCACCACAGTCACCCTCGTTCTCGCCCACACTTGGCCGGGCCCGGAACCCGCTCTGATCGTGGAGGCCGACCCCGCAGGCGGGCAGCTCGCCGACATGGCCGGCGCCGACCCGTATCTGGGGTTGGCGAGTCTGGCCCGCACAGTTACGCCTGGTGAGCCGATCGACCCGGATAGCCTGGCCTGGCACGTGCAGTTCCTGCCCGGCGGGGAGGCGCTGCTGGCCGCGCCACCACACCGCGACCCCGACCGAGCCGTATTCACCGCTGAGCTGCTGGCCGGCCCGTCCCCGACCTGGCGCAACCTCGGGGTTACCGTGTTCGCCGACTGCGGTTTCCCCCAGCCGGATTCGGACCTCGACCCGGTTCTGGCCGCTGCCGATGCCTGCCTGGTCGTCGTGCGCGCCGATCACTGGGACCCCGAGTCGGCCGCCCGCCAGATCCGCGTACTCACCCACAACAGCCGCCACCGGGGGATCGTGCTCGTCGGTGCCGACGCCCGCGGAGAGTTCGCCACTGCCCTCGGGCTCCCGCTACTGGGCGCCCTGCCCGACCGCCGGGCGAGTGCCGAGGCGCTGCTGCACGGTACCCGCGCGCCGCGCCGTCGCCCGCACCTGCTCCGGGCAGCCCGAGATATCGCCACGGACTTGAATATCCAGCTCCGCAACCCCCTCCGCGGTGCCCGGCCCGCAGAACCGCCCGCTGGGGCCGCCGCCCGCCGTAACCGCCGAAACCGCCGCCAGAGCGCCCCTCCGACGATCTATCGCCTCGAACAGTCACCTGCGCCCACACCGCATCCCCGCACACCCGCGCCTGTGGTCACGGAGTCCACTGCACCGCCGCCGGCCTCCGAGCCTGCCCTCGGGCGTCTGCGCGAGGATGCCGGCCAGCCTGTCGAGGACGAACTCACCGGCACAGCCGAGCCCGGTCCCGGCACCGAGACCGCGGACTCCCCACCGGTTCCGGCGCCACAGGCGGCTGCGCCTGCCCTGACATTGCGGGTCTTCGGGCCCACACGGATCTTCTGGCGCGATCGGGGTACTGCGGAGACGGTGGAGGTCACCGCGCAATTGCAGCCCCGCATCCGTGAGCTGCTGACCGTGCTCGCCCTGCACCCGGAAGGGCTGTCGCGGGCCCAGTTGATCGACATGCTGTGGGGCGAACGCCCACCCGAACGGGGCACCAGCGCGCTCACCAACACTTTGAGCCGGCTACGCACTTCCCTCAGCGCCGCGACCGGCGGGCAGATCACCGGGCTGCTCACCGACGACCGGACGCACTACCGCCTGTCCGACACGTCGGTCAGCGTCGACTACTGGGACTTCAACGCCGCCGTCGCCGAACGCCGCCGCGCCGCCAGCGACACCGACCAGGCCGCCGCTGCCCGCAGAATCGCGGAGCTGGCCACCAGCGAACTGGCCAGCGACCTCACCGACACCTGGGTGGAAGCGCTCCGTGAATCGGCGCGACGCAACGCTCTCAACGCGTTGAGCTGGCTGGCGATCCGCAACACCGAAAACGACCCGCGTGCCACCCTGGGCCTGCTCGAGACAACTGCCGAAAGCGACCCTTACAACGAAACCGTGTGGCAAGACATTCTCCGCCTGCACGCCCGCCTCGGCGAATACGCCGCCCTCGCACGAACCTACTCACTCCTCACCCGCACACTCGCCGAAATAGGCCAAACCCCGAGCCCCGAAACCCAGCAACTCCTCGAACAACTCCGCCGCACCCGCCATTAGAGGCGAACCAGCCCGGATCATTCTGTATTTGACGAATTCAGATCGCCGCGTAGATATCATTGCTACGATCATGGAAAATCATGCGAAATGGCCTGATCCGCATTTTTCTACATATTCTGAAAGGCGTCGATCAGAGCCTATTTCGGCGGCTGATCGGCTTCTGTTTGGGCGAGGCGGTTCGATCGGGGTGGGGTGGTTCGATGAAAAATAATCCGTGCACTGTTCGGTGGTGAGGTTCCGTGCACTATTCGGTGCAGTGATCAAACCGGACCACCCTGCCGGGGCGAAAGTGCAGGTAGGGCGGCATGTATCCGCCTGGGTGTTACCCGGGATTGTCTATACACAAAGCTGTATAGACATGCTCCGGCGGTGCATGTATCCGCATCCTTCCGGCTGCCCTCCTGCTGACAGTCGCCTCTCATCCTCCCTTGTCCTCCCTATATCTCAATTCCTTTTCATTTCTTATTCTTCTGTTCGGCTTTAATCGGCCTTGTCGTTTGAAGCACCGGCGTGGCCGGCCCGATGCTGCGCGCATTTCTTTCCTGTCTTGCGCGGTCGAATTCGCGTGACAGAGGCGGAATTCCGGAAATATTTCGGCCTTTTCGGGTTGTGAGCACACTGTGGGTCGAGCTAGCGTCGAGCCGTTCCCGGAATTCGCCGGGAAATTCCGCAAATCCTATTGGTGGCCTCGCCACACGTATGCCACGATCCGCGCTGTGGTGCGTGAAATGGGATGGAACTTTCAGGAGATGAAATGGCAAACAATGCGACCCCGGCCCCCGCAACCGGTGCTCGTTTGGGCAATGGTGAATTGCGGCGCATGGTGGCCGGTGCGCTGGCGAACAATCCGGGCGGTGAGCTGTCACCGCGTGAGATCGCGAAAACCCTCGCGCGTTCTTCCGGGGCTGTCGGTAACGCGCTGGAGGCACTGACCGGCGCCGGGCACGCCGACCGCACCTCGGCCTCGCCACGCCGCTACCGCGCCAACGCACACACCGCCGCCGCTGCCGCCCCGGCCCCCGTGCCCGCCGCCACGCCTACCTCGGCCCCGGCTGCCGCTGGGTCCGCCACCCCGGCTCCGGCGCGCCCCAAACGGG